>DAOUWH010000033.1 GCA_030667205.1 Nitrospirota bacterium | reverse complement strand
ATCAGAAGATGGATATCAATGGGGTTGGGATAAAATTCACGTTCATCGAGGACGACGACTATCTTCGCGTGATTTTTGAAAAAAGGTGGAAGGACAACCCCGAAGGCGACGTGCATTATGAGGCCAGCATCTATGACGGGAACAAAAACCTGATAGGAACGATCTCTCGGGATACGAAACAGAAATACGCGGCGACGGTCATAACATATTTTAAGGACGTCAGAAGGTCGAACATCGACAGTGCTGCCTTTTTCTCGTTCAAGATAACGGGGTAGGGCGGTGGCGAGTGAGGGGGTTTAGAAAGTTCTTCCTTTAAAACGCAATTGACGGGCGCCCCAAAAGGTGTTAACCCCCAAGTCGTAATCTACAGATGTACCTCGATGCCTTTACCCTTAAGGTATTCCTTGACCTCCCTTATGCTGAATATCCTGTAGTGGAATACCGAGGCCGCAAGGAGTATCCGGGCGCCGCCCTTTTCAACGGCTTCGTAAAAATGCTCGAGCTCTCCGGCGCCTCCTGAGGCGACGACCGGAAGGGTCACGGCATCCGATATCGCCCTTGTGAATTCGATGTCGTAGCCGGCCTTGGTGCCGTCTCCGTCCATGCTTGTGGGCAAAATAACACCGGCCCCCAGTTCCTGGCACTTGCGTGCCCATTCTATAGCGTCCTTGCCAACAGGCTTTGTCCCCCCGGAAACCACAAGCTCGAATCCCGAAGGCATCTGTTCGTTCCTCCTTGCATCTACCGCAACAGTGATCTTTCCGGAGCCGAATTCCCGCGCTGCGTTGCTGACGAGTTCCGGGTCTTTTACGGCGGCGCTATTCATTGATATGCTGTCCGCGCCAGCCTCGATCACGAGCTCTATGTCCTTAAGACTCCCGATGCCTCCGCCCACTGTGAGCGGAATGTCTATGACTGACGAGACGTTCTTTACCCATTCAAGCCTGGTCTTTCTGTTCTCGACAGTTGCGGCTATGTCGAGCATCGCCAGTTCGTCCGCGCCTTCCTTCTGATAGAACTCGGCATTTTCAACCGGATCTCCCGCGTCCTTGAGATTTATAAAGTTTATTCCCTTCACAACGCGGCCGTCTTTCATATCAAGGCAAGGCATTATCTTAATAATGTCCATTGGTTCCCCCTTAATTAATCTTTTTATACTCAGCTTCCAGGCGTTCTTTCGAGACATCGCCATTATACCATCACCGGAGGCGAATGTGCGGACAGCTTTGCAGGAGCAGGGCCACTGGCCCATTTTATGACAGCGTAACCAATTCGAGTATAAAGGGGCGGAGCCCCAAAAATAATTGCGGAGCCCCAAGGAAACCGGATTCCTGTTTTCACGGGAATAACGAAAATGGAGGCGTAAATGACAAGGTAGCAATAAAGGGTGTATAATTCTCATTAATGAAAAAGACCGTGCTTACCATAGCGGGCTCCGACCCAACCGGGGGGGCCGGCCTCCAGATGGATTTAAAGGTTTTTAAGCACTTCGGCCTGCACGGTATGGCGGTGCCCTCGGCCCTCACGGTGCAGAGCACCGAGGGGGTGGACTACGCCGAGGAAGTGGGCGAAAACCTCCTGATGAGCCAGCTAGAGCACCTCCTCTCCGACATAAGGCCCGATGCCGTAAAGACCGGGATGCTCTATACCCCGGAGGCCGTCGGGGTAGTGGCCAAAATGATAAAGCAGCATTCGCTTGAAAACCTCGTGATAGACCCCGTGGCGGTGTCCTCTTCCGGAAAGAGCCTTACGGAGGCGGGTACGCTCGATGCGGTAAGGGAGAAACTGCTTCCCCTGGCGAGGGTGATAACCCCGAACATATACGAGGCCTCGCTCTTTACGGGCGAGAGCATGGAGACCGGGGCCGACGTCGAAGACGCCGCAAGAATTTTAAAGGACATGGGCCCTGAGGCGGTTATAATAACAGGCGGACATTTGAAAGAGCGGACCGTGGACCTCTACTACGATGGCACGGAGTTCCAGAGGCTCGAAGGCGACGAGATAGAGGGCGAGTTTCACGGCACGGGCTGTGCGTTCAGTGCCGCGGTGGCCGCGGGCCTTGCGCTTGGGGACGCCCCGCTTGAGGCCGCCCGCAGGGCAAAGAGTTTTGTGGAAGGCGCGATAAAGAGGGCCATCAGGCCGGGCAAGGGCATGGGCCTTCTGGATGTATGATTTGCAGGTTTTCTGGGGCGGAGCCCCAAGGAACTGAATCCCTGTTTTTCCGCCTCGGCGGATTCGCGGGGGCGAACACAGGAATGACAGAGGATAAAGAAAATGGCGAAGCCTAAGAAATTCTACCAGTGCCAGGCGTGCGGGTACATCACCGCCAAGTGGATGGGCCGCTGCTCGGACTGCGGCGAGTGGAACACCCTCGTGGAGGAGGTCAAGACCGCGGCCAAGGGCCGGGGCCTCGTAAGCGGCGGGAGGGCGGAGCCCGTGCCGCTTAACGAGATAGGGACCGACACCTTCGTGAGGGTCATGACCGGCATCGGCGAGTTCGACAGGGTCCTGGGCGGCGGCATAGTGCCGGGCTCTGTGGTGCTCATTGGCGGAGACCCGGGCATCGGGAAGTCCACGCTTGTTTTGCAGGTGGTCTCTATGCTGAAGGGAGGGGTGCTTTACGTCTCGGGCGAGGAGTCGCCCGACCAGATAAAATTAAGGGCCGGGAGGCTCCAGATAACCTCCGGCACCGTGGCGCTCCTTGCCGAAAACTCCCTTGAGCACGTTACCGAGGCCGCCGGGGAGATGGAGCCCACGGCCGTGGTGATAGATTCCATCCAGACGATGTAGACCGAGGAGTTCGAAAGCGCCCCCGGCTCGGTGGGGCAGGTGCGTGAGTGCGCGGCAAAGATGATGTTCTACGCAAAGAGAAACGCGGTGCCGGTCTTCCTTATAGGCCATGTGACGAAAGAGGGCGCAATAGCCGGCCCCCGTGTGCTTGAGCACATAGTGGATACGGTGCTTTACTTCGAGGGAGACAGGGGCCACCCCTACAGGATTTTAAGGGCGGTCAAAAACCGCTTCGGCTCGACGAACGAGATTGGCGTATTCGAGATGTCCGACGCAGGGCTTAAGGAAGTGGAGAACCCCTCGGAGCTTTTCCTTGCGGAGCGGCCCTCGGGCGTGGCGGGCTCGGTGGTGGCGGCATCCATAGAGGGCACAAGGCCCCTTCTGGTGGAGATACAGGCGCTTGTTTCGCAGACCACATTCGGCGTGCCCCGGAGGACCGCCATCGGGATGGATTTTCAGCGTGTAAACCTCCTCGTGGCGGTGCTGGAAAAACTCGCCGGACTTCAGCTCGGAGGGATGGACATCTTCACAAACGTGGTGGGCGGCCTGAAACTTGCCGAGCCTGCCGTTGACCTTGCGGTGGTGCTTGCGATGGCCTCTTCCCTCAGGGAGGTGCCCGTGGGGCCGGAGGTGGTGGTCTACGGCGAGGTGGGGCTTTCCGGGGAGATAAGGGCAGTGAGCCAGGCGGAACTCAGGCTGAGGGAGGCCGCAAAGATAGGTTTCAAAAAAGCGGTTATCCCGAAGGGGAGCGCGTCGAGGTTGAGGGAGAACTTCGGCCTTGAGATAGTGCCCGTGGGAGACGTTAGAGAGGCCCTCGGGGCCGTGGGGGTTTAGCCGCCCATGTCGTTCAGCCCGAGGTCGATGGCGGCGGTCTGGATGATGTCTTCGTCGATGGTCTCGGCCTTTATGAGAAAGCCCTCAAGGAGGGCGTTGTCGCAGATGGTGTTGATGAGCCTGGGCAGGCCCTGCGAGTACTTGTAGACGCTGCTGATGGCCTGCTCGGAGAAGAGGGGGGTCGGAGAGCCGGCTATCTTTATCCTGTGGATGATGTAGTCACGGGAGTCGGCCTCGGAGAAGGCCGTGAGCCTTACCCTGACGGCGACCCTCTGTTTCAGGGGCTCGTCGAGGCTAAGGACGTCCTCGAGGTCGGTCAGGCCGAAGAAGATGAGGTTTATCATCTTGCCCGCGGACATCTCCATGTTCAGGAGGCCCCTGAACTCCTCCATTATCTCGCGCGACTTGAGCATCTGCACCTCGTCCATCATGACCACGGCGGTCTTTCCGCTTTCGTGTATCTCGTGCAGCCGCCTGTATAGCTGGCTGAGAAGTTCCACCTTGTCGTCGCTTACCTCGTTGAGGCCGAGCTGGAGGGCGAACTTTTTAAGGAGCCACTCGGAGCTTACCGATGAGTGGATTATCACGAGGAGGGCGGCCTCGTAGAGGTCCTCGTTAAGTTCCTCAAGCAGCATCCTCGCCAGCGTGGTCTTTCCGGAGCCGATGTCGCCGATGACCACCGCGAGGCCCTTCTTGGTGTCGATTGCGTGCTTGAGCTTTATCATGGCGGTTGAGTGCTGGGGGCTGTTGTAGTAGAAACGGTTGTCCACCACGTTGGAAAACGGATGCTCCCGGAGCTTATAGAACTCGAGATAATCCATACAGAGCTATATTATACAATAAGTCGGGCTAAATATAGAAATTAAGGTTTAGATGTAAGAGACCCTGTTTTTACGCTTGGTGGCGATATCCGTGGGTTGCTTCTGCTTTGCCGGTTTTTTCGGCTCTGCGGCTTTCGGTTCTGCGGCTTTTTCCGGCGATGCTGATTTCTTGAGGGCGTTGATTTTGTCCGCGACCTTCCTGAACGTGGAGTCCCATCCGTAGACTTCCGTGTAGTACTTGAGCGCCTCGTCGGGCTTGCCGTATTTTTCGTAAGCCTCCGCGATATCGTATTTTATGCTCCATGCGGTCTCGTGGTTGGCATCTATCTTGGCCAGTACGTCCTGGAGCGTGTCGATGGCAAGGGAGTAAAGGCCCTTTTCCATGTAGCAGTTGCTGAGCATGGTAGAGGCCTGCACGAAGAATTTCGGGTCGTTCTTTGTGGTCTGAAACGTGCTTATTGCGTCGTCCAGAAGCCCCATCTCCTTGTAAGCGATGCCGAGGTTGTAGTGGGTCTCGGTGTCTTCGGACTCGACAGAGTCTTCTATGCCTTTTTTGAACTCTTCGAATATCTCGAGGACGTCGTTCTCAAGGGTCGGCTCGGGGACGCCGCCCGCGGGCGCTGTATCGGAGAGCAGGTCGTCAAACGAGAGGGTTTCCATCCCGTCGGCCTCTTCGGCAATGGGCCCTACGCCCAGTTGCTGGAGCGCCTCATTGAGTTTTCTCTTGAGGTCGTCATTGTCGGGGAATTTTCCGGAGAGCCGTTCGTATATATCGGCGGCTTCTTTAAAGAAACCCTGCTTGGTGTAGAACTCCGCCTCGGTTAGGTCGCTCTGGTAGGCATCGACGGACTCGCCTACTATGTCCTGTATTCCGGCCTGGGCCTCCGCCTCCTCCGGCGTTATCCCTATTTCCTGAAGTTTATCAGCGAGCCTCGGGTCGGCGGGGTTCATCTCGTAGGCTTCTGTGATGTTGAGCTTTCTGTTTTCCTGGTCCCCGGCCCTGCCGTAAAGTTCTGCCAGCACGATGCATTCCGTGACCGCCAGCTCGTTGGTATGCGTCTCTTTGTAGAGGGACTTGAGTTTGAGGTGGACATCGATATTTTCAGGCTCGTTGATCTTTAAGGCCTCAAGGCGTGTTTTGGCTTCGTCATAGAGCCCGTACCTCAAAAACACGTCCACCTCGGTCATCGCCCCGTCCTGGACTCTATCCCCGGCTACTGGCGGCACTTCGGGCGCTTCGGCTGCCGGCGGTACTTCGGGTATCTCGGATATGGACGGCATTTCGGGTATCTCGGATACGGGCGGCACTTCGGGCGCTTCGGCTGCCGGCGGTACTTCGGGTATCTCGGATACGGACGGCATTTCGGGTATTTCGGATATGGACGGCATTTCGGGTATCTCGGATACGGACGGCATTTCGGGTATCTCGGATACAGGCGGCATTTCGGGCGCTTCGGATACAGGCGGCTGTTCGGGCGCTTCCGGCATAAGCTGCTGTCTGATTGCTTCTATTTTTTCGGCAAGCTCGGCATTGTCCGGCTCTATGATACGGGCCTCGTTGTAAGTGTTAAGGGCATCGTGCATCATGCCCTTGCTTGTGTAGAACCCGGCAAGGGCCATGATTTCCTTGATTGCCGATTTGTTGTCGCCGACATTTCTAAAGATCGTAGTGAATTTTTTGCTGACCTCGACCATCTCGGCTTTTCTGAAGGTCCTGAGGAGTTCCTTTGCCTCGTCGTGTTGTTCGGCTGCTATCATGTCGTCAAGCAGTGGGTTGTAAATTTCCCATGCCTTTTCCTTATCGCCGGCTTTCATGAAAAGGTTTGCCTGGGCTTTTTTAGTCTTGGTGTCGGCCTCTGCGCCTTCAAGGAGCTTGTTCAGGAGGCCATGTGCATCATCGAAAGAGCCTTTCGCGGCAAAAAGCTCTACCTTTCGCAGCTGCAGGTCCTTGTGCTCGCCGGTTCTTTCAACGGCGATCTTTACATAGTTGAGGGCCTGTTCGAGGTCGCCGGACTTCTCGGCAATCCGGCTCAGGGCCAGCATCGTGCTCCTGCTGCCGGGCTGTACGTCCATTGACTTTATGAGGTAGTCCTTGGCCCTCTCCAGTTCGCCCTTTTCCTCGAAGCTCTCGCCTATCCCGAGGTATTCTCCCGCGGCCTGGCTCGTGAAGCCCTGTTTTGCGAACATCTCGGCTATCTTGGCCCTCAGCGGGATGTTCTGCGGCGCGAGATACAGTATCTTGGTGTAGACCTTAAGGGTGTCTTCTTTCTTTTTGGCCTTGTAAAAAGAGTCCGCTGCCGCCAGGTAGAACTTGATTGCGTCGGTGGTTATGTTCTTTTCCTCATTGAGTTCGCCAAGGGCGAGGAGTGCGTCGGAGTCGGAGGGGTTAATGTTAAGTATTATTTTATAGCTTGCGAGGGCCTTTAGCGAGAACCCCTCGTCCCTGAAGACCTTGGCGGTCCTGTGGTACATCTCGCTGGCCTTCGGCTTGTCGCCCTTTTTGAGATAGAGGTCGCCGAGGAAATTGAAGGAATTGCTGTCGGGGGATGACTTGACAAGCTTCTCCCCCTCAACAATTGCCTTGTCGAGCTGCCCTTTCGAGAGGAACTTCTGCGCAGCTTTTAATATTGAGGCCTTATTCGCCATACACCTAAAAATTAACACAATAATCAACAAACTGTCAATTAAAGTAACTGTTAAAGTGTTATTAGGAATAAGTGCATAAAACATGAAAAAAATCTCTTTTTTGTATAAAATCTATGCATGAAGACACTCGACGAGGTTTCGGAATTCCACGGGCACATGTGTCCTGGGCTGGCCATCGGCTACAGGGTCGCTCAGATGGCCCTGAAAGAGATGGGTCCGAGGGCGGCGGACGAGGAGCTCGTTGCCATCGTGGAGAACGACTCCTGCGCCGTGGATGCCGTGCAGGTGATGACCGGATGCACCTTCGGCAAGGGGAACCTCATATTCAGGGATTACGGCAAGCAGGTCTATACTTTTATCAAGAGGCCTTCGGGAGATGCTTTAAGGGTCTCGGTCGAGTGGGTTGCTCCCGAGGAGACCGAAGAGGAAAAGGAGGCCTGGGCAAGGTACATGAAGGGCGACCGCACCGGGGACACCTTAAGTGTAGTCCACAAGAGGAAGTCCAGAAAAATAGAGGCGGTGCTCAATGCAGGCGAGGAGGAGCTTTTTAAGGTGACCAGGGAAAAGGTGGAGCTTCCACCGGAGGCCCGCATATTCCCTTCGGTGAGGTGCGGGCTCTGCGGCGAGAAGGTCATGGAGCCAAGGACAAGGGAAAAAGACGGGAAAACCGTCTGTATTCCCTGCTTTGAGGGCGGGCAATAAATTTAAGAATACTGGAGAGCATATGAAAAAACTTATAGAGAAAGCGAATGTCCTGATAGAGGCGCTCCCTTACATACGGAGCTTCTATGGAAAAACGTTTGTAATAAAGTACGGCGGTGCGGCCCAGACGGACGAGGCCCTGAAGAAGGCATTTGCCGAGGACGTCGTGCTCCTCAGTTTCATAGGCATACGTCCGGTGATTGTGCACGGCGGAGGGCCGATGATTAACGAGACAATGCAGAAGATGGGCAAGGCCCCGAGCTTCGTGCAAGGCCACCGCGTCACCGACGAGGAGACCATGGACATCGTGGAGATGGTCCTCGGGGGCCGCATCAACAAGGAGATAGTCACGCTCATAAATAGCCCGGGCGGGCAGGCCGTGGGCCTGAGTGGAAAAGACGGCGGCATGGTCAAGGCCAAACGCAAGAAGATCAAGCGCGGGGCCGGCGACGATATTATAGACGTTGGCTTTGTGGGCGAGGTTACTAAGGTCTCTCCCCGTGTGCTTCAGAGCCTGGACAAGGAGGGTTTCATCCCTGTCATATCCCCTGTAGGCGTCGGCACGAAGGGCGAGACCCTGAACATAAACGCCGACTACATGTCCGCAGCCGTGGCGATTGCCCTGGCCGCTGAAAAGCTCATTTTCCTTACCGACGTCCCCGGCATCAAGGACAAAAAGGGCAAGGTGGTCGAGACCCTCACGCGGGCGCAGGCAAAAAGTATGACTTCCTCCGGCACGATAGCCGGCGGTATGCTCCCGAAGGTCAACGCCGCGCTCGATGCCCTCGCAGGCGGGGTGCAAAAGACCCATATCGTTGACGGGCGGGTGCCCCACTGTCTTCTGCTTGAGATATTCACCCACAAAGGCCTGGGCACCGAGATAAAGGCCCGCAAGCAATAAAGGGGAAAAGCCGTCTTCTATCTGTGTTCAAGGCCCTCGGCCATGCGGCGGTGTTCTGCGGCCTTTTCGTGAAGTCCTTTTCTCTCATAAGCGAGGCCGAGATTTTTGTGTGCTCCTAAATGGTAATGGTTCAGTCTTATTGTGGTTTTGTATTGTTCTATCGCCTTGTAGGTCGGGCCCTTGATGAGGGGGTTTTCAACGATATTGCGATAATCGTCCAGGTGGAACGAGGCGTCGAAGGTGTTTTAATAAGCAACGAGGCCCAACAGGACAATAAGGACGAGATGGACAAAAGATCTATTCAGAAAGTCCAATTTCCTCACGAATTACTTTAGCATAAAGCCTGCCTGGTTTTGGTATAACCAATGAGGCCTTCAGCGGGGAGACGTTTGGCATCCCTGTGGTAAAATATTCAGATGTCCGTGGACGAACTAATAATCGAAGGGGCGAGGCAGAACAACCTCAAAGGGGTCAGCCTCAGCCTCCCCCATAATAAGGTTATTGCCGTGACCGGCGTTTCGGGGTCGGGCAAGTCCTCGCTGGCCTTTGATACCATCTTTGCCGAGGGCCAGTGGCGTTTCATCGAGTCGCTCTCTACGTATGCAAGGCTATTCCTTGAGAAGATGGACAGGCCCGAAGTGGATTCCATCGAAAACATAAGGCCTGCTATTGCCCTTGAGCAGAGAAACCCGGTGAAGGGTTCCCGTACTACCGTGGGGACCCTCACCGAGATATACGACTACCTCAGGCTGATTTATTCAAAGGTTGCCACCCCCTACTGTCCCGAATGCGGCGCGGAGATAAGGGCGTGGAGCGCATCGGACGTAAAGGCCGAGCTTCTCGAAGCCCACGATGGAGGGAAGGCCATTATTACCTTCGGCACTTCGCTCAAGGCCGGGGAACTAATGAAAAGGGGTTTTAAGAGGATATATCTCGACGGCGCCGTGACGGACCTCGACGACGTGGAAGAGAAAGTGAACCCCCCTTACGAGGTGGTCCTCGACAGGCTCGTGATAAGGGACGAGCCCCGGCTTTCCGACTCCCTGGAGATGGCTTTAAAAGAGGGCGAAGGAAGGATTAAGGTCATAATCATAGACGGCCCGTCTCTGGTGTTTTCCTCGAAGCTCGCCTGCGACCGGTGCGATATCGCGCTCCCTGAGCCCTCGCCGCTTCTGTTTTCGTTTAACCACCCGGTGGGCGCCTGCCCCGAGTGCAAGGGGTTTGGAAACGTACTTCGCTACGACGAGGAACTCGTTATTCCGGACAGGCACCTCTCGCTTTCGGCAGGGGCCATAGAGCCGTGGGAGAAGCCCGCGGCCCGATGGTGGAAACGCCAGATGCTCGACTGGGCCAGGAGTGCAGGCATAGACCTCGATAAACCCTACGAGAAACTTCCAAAGGAGCACCGCTCGATGCTTTTTGGCGGCGATGAGGGTTTTTTAGGCATAAACGACTTTTTCGAGGACCTCGAGAGCATCCGCTACAAGCTCCACGTGCGGGTATTTTTGTCCAGATACCGTAAGGGCGTTATATGTCCCAGGTGTAGCGGGAAGAGGCTTCAGCCCGGCGCACTGGGTTTTAAACTCTCCGGGCTCGACATCTCGGAGGTGACAGGCCAGTCAATTACCAAACTGCTTGGCTTTCTCAAGGACATGGAGATTTCGCTGTTTCAGAGGGACATAATTAAGGAACCCTTACGGCAGATAGAGCTCAAGCTTGAGTTCCT
>DAOUWH010000161.1 GCA_030667205.1 Nitrospirota bacterium | reverse complement strand
ATCATAGGGCTGCTGGTCCTGTTAGGTGCGATTATCGCGTATACGCTGACCGAAAATCCTCACAGTTTTTCTGAAAAGGAATGTCACAACTGCCATATAGACCCTGACGGTGACCGCCGGAAGCTGACGGCGCCTGTAACCAGGCTATGCAGGGGGTGCCACGAGGTTATTCTGAAGTCCTCCACGCACCCTTACGATATAGTGCCCCGTATAGCAGCGATACCTATAGACCTTCCGCTTACCGACGGAAAGCTCACCTGCGTTACGTGCCATAACGTCCATGCCGACAACGAGCTTGCGTTCGGGATTAAATCCTATTTCCTCAGGAGGATGGTGACAGACGTAAAAGACTTCTGTGTTGCCTGCCACGCGGACAACCTCGAAAGGCCCGGGCACAAGGAGCTTTTCATCGTGTCACACGAAGCCAACAAATACGTTATAACCAATCCTGCCGAACCCTTAGACCCGCTTTCGGCAGAGTGTATAGGGTGCCATGACGGCACCATAGGTCCTGTCGCCGATTTTACGCTGAGGTCGGGCATATGGATGCACGAAGGCAGCGGGCATCCGATAGGCCTTGACTACAGGCAGGCGAGAATGCGCAACGGCGGTCTCAGGCCGATGTCGGAGCTCGACAAAAGGCTCCGCTTCTTCGAGGGCAGGGTGGGCTGCGCTACGTGCCACGACTGGTTCCTCAACAGGAATGTCAAGCTGGTTATGGAGATAGAAAGGAGCCGGCTCTGCACAGAGTGCCACAGCGATAAATGAAGGGGAATGAGATGATTAATCATAAGAGGAGACATTACGTTATAGATATGGATTTCCAGATCAGGTTCATCATGAAGTTCGTCTTTGCGATGCTCGTGGGCATGACGGTCTCGATACTGCTGTTCAACCACTTGGCCGTGAACGCCCTTGAAACCCTGAAATGGAGGATGATTATCCTTGAAAGGTCGCTTGCGGATGTCATATTGCCGTATATGTTTTATATAACCATTTTTGCTGCGGTGTTTACCACGTTCTTGCTTGCCCTGGTCTCGAAGTTCATCAACAGGGACATAACAGGCCTCATCTACAGGTTGAGGAACAACCTCGGAGAAGTCGCAAAAGGGAACCTCGGCGTCCGGCTTGGCATGAGAGAGACAGACCCGTTCAGGGACACCACCGAAGAGCTCGACAGGATGATAGTTTCCATGAGGGAGAACATGGAAAATACGGTGGAAGTCTTCCGTGACACGAAGCAGATAATAGACACGGTAACGGAGGTAAGGGAGGAGCTGCTTCCCGAAAAATGCGCCAGGCTGGTAGCTAACGCCGGGACGCTTGAGGAGTTTATGAAAAAATAGCCCCCTGTTTTAGCCCCTCGGTGCCCTTCCAGTTTCGGGATATGCGTGTGAAATTGTCAAGCGGGCGGCACTTATGTTAAATTATTAGATTATAAACCGGACACAGGAGGACGGATGACAATAAAGCACCTCTCCGAAGGCTTTACCTTTGACGATGTACTCCTTGTGCCCGCCCGCTCCGATGTAATGCCCCGGGACGTGGACCTCTCCACCAACCTCACCAGGCGCATAAAGATAAACATCCCGCTTCTGAGTGCCGCCATGGACACGGTAACCGAGTATGAGATGGCAATCGCGATGGCAAGGGAAGGGGGGATCGGCATAATACACAGGGCGATGCCCCCCGAAAGGCAGGCCCTCGAGGTAGAGAAGGTCAAGAAGTCCGAAAGCGGCATGATTATAGACCCGATCACCATATCTCCGAACGCTCCGCTCTCAGAGGCCTTGGACATGATGAAGGATTTCACGATATCCGGCGTGCCGGTCACTGTAAAGGGCAAGCTGGTGGGCATCCTCACGAACAGGGACCTCAAGTTCGAGACCAATTTCTCCCAAAAAGTTTCCAGGGTCATGACCAAAAAGGGCCTGATTACCGCCCCTGTAGGGACCGACCTTGAGCAGGCCATAGACCTGCTTCACAAGTACAAGATAGAGAAGCTCCCCATCGTTGACAAGGACTTCAACCTCAAGGGGCTCATAACCATTAAGGACATTGAAAAGAGGATAAAATACCCCAATGCGTGCAAGGACATCGCCGGAAGGCTAAGGGTCGGCGCGGCGGTTGGCGTGGGCGATGAGGCGCTGGAGCGCACCGAACTCCTCGTCCATGCGAACGTAGACGTGCTCGTCATAGATACGGCCCATGGCCATACGAAAGCCGTCATAGACACACTGAAGACCCTTAAGAAGAATTTCAAAAAACTTGACATAATCGCGGGCAACGTGGCGACCTCGGAGGCCGTAGAGGACCTTGTCAAGGCCGGCGCCGATGCTGTCAAGATCGGAATAGGGCCGGGCTCTATCTGCACTACGAGGATTATCGCGGGCGCTGGCGTGCCCCAGATCACGGCCATTATGGACTGCTACTCCGTGGCAAAGAAGTTAAGGGTGCCGCTTATCGCCGACGGTGGAGTCCAGTTCTCCGGAGACATCATCAAGGCCCTTGCCGCCGGTGCGCACTCGGTGATGATAGGAGGCCTGTTCGCCGGCACGGACGAGTCGCCAGGCGAGACGGTGCTCTACCAGGGCCGGAGCTACAAGGTCTACAGGGGGATGGGTTCCATCGGCGCGATGGAGCAGCAGCAGGGCGCCAGGGAGCGCTACAGGCAGGAAGACGTCGAGGCCTCGAAGCTTGTGCCCGAAGGGGTTGAAGGCAGGGTTCCCAATAAGGGCCCGCTTTCTGCGAGCGTGCACCAGCTCGTCGGAGGGGTGCGCTCCGGCATGGGCTATTGCGGGGCCAATGACCTCAAGAGCATGAGGGCGAAAGCGAAGTTCATACGCATCAGTAACGCCGCCCTGAGGGAGAGCCACGTCCACGACGTTATCATCACGCGCGAGGCCCCCAACTACAGGCTGGACTGATAAGCAGCCTCGCCCGCCTCGATTTCTCAGAAGACGAAAATTGCATTTTTAAAAGTTTCGAATTATTTTAAAAATGCAGTTTTCCCCTCTTTCAGGATTTACGAAAACCTCTCATATTCTGATGTGATATATTAGTCTATGAGCGGCGGTGGTGAGTTCCTCGACACTGCGGTCAGCGCCGCAAGGCGCGCCGAAGAGGTGATACTCAGGAACCTGGGCACTCTCTCGGACAGGGACATCGGCAGGAAGCAGGCCTCCGACTTCGTAACCCGCGTTGACAGGGAGTCGGAGGAGACTATCATAAAAGTCATCAGGGAGAGGTTCCCCTCTCATATATTCCTTGCCGAGGAATCCGTGCATCAGACACAGGGCGAGGAGCACCGCTGGATAATAGACCCCCTTGACGGCACCTCAAACTACATCCACCAGTACCCGATGTTTTCGGTTTCCATAGCCCTTGAGCTTGCGGGCGAGGTGGTGCTGGGCGTGGTGCTCGACCCCCTGAGGGGCGAGCTGTTCTGCGCGGAAAAGAGTAAGGGCGCGACCTTAAACGGAAAGCCCGTCCGTGTATCCTCGGTCGAGATGCCGGCAAGCAGCCTTATCGCCACGGGGTTCCCGTTCAGGCAGAAGAATATGATCGACCCGTACCTTGAGGCTTTTAAAAAGGTATTCCTTATGGCGGGCGACCTCAGGAGGGCGGGCTCGGCCGCCCTTGACCTCGCGCACCTTGCCGCCGGAAGGTGCGAGGGGTTCTTTGAGCTTGGCCTAAGCGCCTGGGACCTGGCGGCGGGCGCCGTGCTCATAAAAGAGGCGGGAGGCATAATAACCGATTTTTCAGGCGGGGACGAATACCTTACTACAGGCAACGTGGTGGCCGGAAACCCCCAGACCCACGAGCGGCTGCTTGGTGTCATAAAAGAGACTTTTACAGGGACAATAGACAGATAAGCCCGGAAAGGAGTTTTATAAGATAATGAAAATATGCGCCATGTGCGGAAAAAAGGTCAGGATAGACGAGTATTTCAATCGTACGTCTTCCTGCCCGAATTGCGGAGAAGACCTGCATATATGCCTTAATTGCAGGCACTATTCCGAGTCGAGCCGCCACTGGTGCCTTGAGCCCAGGGTGGAGCTTCCGCGCGCCCGCGACAAGGCCAACTTCTGCGACTTCTTCCGCTACCGGGAAGGGGGACAAAAACCCTCCGGCGCCTCCGGAAGCAAGACGGATGACGTAAAGAAAAACTTCGAGGACTTATTTAAGAAATGGTAGATAAACTGACGAAAATAAGACTATTATTGCTTACGCTCTATGCCGTGGGCATGGCTTACGTGGAGGCCATGGTAGTGGTGTACCTCAGGAGGCTCCTGCCGCCTGAGTCCGAGATCAGCGGCATCACGCTCGGGGAGCTGACGGTGCTCCTGAAAGAGCACCACATCTATTTTGAGGAGCAGACGCGCGAGGCCGCCACCATAGTTATGCTCGTTTGCGTCGCCGTGCTCTCGGGCAAGGCGTGGCGCGAGAGGGCGGCGGCTTTTCTATGGT
>DAOUWH010000156.1 GCA_030667205.1 Nitrospirota bacterium | reverse complement strand
TGCCCAAGGCGCATCAGCGAATTAGATTATTCAAAGCTCTCCCGCAGGAAGATAGCGGTTGACGAGCACTGTTTCGGCTGCACCGCGGGCCAGGGCTCCACATGAATAGGCGCAATCGCTTAGCGGGCGGTCTGCCCGCTGAAAAAATTCCCGAAGACATCGACCTAAGAAAAAACGGGGCTTCCCCCCGTAGCCCTTTGCCTCTATAATCCATTTAAAGGGGGTCCATCATGCGCATGAACTCGATAGAGACGGCATTTCTGGCTGCTTTATTTGTCCTGGCCCCAGCTGCCTTGCAGGCCCAGATACATACCCTTACGGTTTCGGTCGACGGCCTGGCCTGCCCCTTCTGCGCCTACGGCGTGGAGAAGAAACTGAAGCGGGTCGAAGGCGTTGAGTCCATGGACATAAGGATGAACGAGGGCACGGTCACCATCAGTGCCAGGGAGGGCCTCTCCATAGACATCAAGCAGGTCCCACGCGCCATAAGGGACTCGGGTTTCAGCATGAGAGAAATAAAAGCCTTGGCCACGGGGGTCGTAAAAAGGGACGGTCAGGGCCTTTTCCTCCAATATGGCGGGGCCGATGACGTCTTTCAACTGAGGGAATTGAGTTCAGCCCTAAGGGAAAGGCTGCTTCAATACGCTGAAAACGGGGAGACTGTTGAAGTAGAAGGCATCGTGGAAGAGAGGCCGGAGGGCCCGTGGACGCTCAGGCCTGAGTCCGTCGAGGGGTTTTTCAGATGAGGTTGCCTGCCTTTATAATTCCGGTCCTCGCTGTCATCCTCTGTGTATTTGGTCCCGCCTATGCCCATGAGCCCATCTTCGGCCTCGGGCCCCATACGATTTTCAAGGGCGGCCTGGGTGTGGAGATAGAAATCGAAGGCGAACGTGCCTCCGGCGCGGGCGAGGTGGAAACAGAATATGTTCTTCAGAGCGAGATAATCTACGGAATTACGACTGACCTGGCGGCTACCCTGGCCGTGCCATATGTAATCGAGCGCGCAATAGAGTCCGGCGGCGTCGAGAGGTCGGCCTCCGGGCTCGGGGACGTCTCTTTGAGGGGAAAATATCGTTTCTGGCGAAGGGACGCCCCCTGCGTGCAGGATGCGGCAGCCTTTGTCCTGGGCGTTAAATTCCCCACAGGCGACGACGACAGGACACCGCGCCTCGGAAGCGGCTCCACGGATTTCCTGTTTGCGCTCGCCGCCTCGAGGGAGTCCCTGAAGTGGTACTACTTCGGCGACATCCGCTACCGCCTCAATACCAAAGGCGGAGGCGGCCTTGAAAAGGGCGACAGGTTCTTTGCAGACCTTGCCGTAGGCGTCCGCCCCACGCGCACCGAGTATCTCAAGCCCGATTTAGTGCTGATTGTCGAACTCAACTGGGAAACCCTGATGGAGGATGAGCTGAACGGCTCCGATGTCGGGGACTCGGGTGGAAACCGCCTCTTTCTCTCGCCCTCTTTCTTTTTCACTTACAGGAATGTCGCTGTGAAGGGCGGCGTACAGGTCCCGGTGTATCAGGACCTTAACGGCGAGCAGCCCGAAGCGGACTACCGTTTCAAGCTGGCTGTGGAGGGCCACTTCTGAAGATGCTGGTTACTCGTAAGATATTCATTATCGTAACGGGCATAACAGTGCTGGCTGCCCTGGCCGCATGGCAGTGGTTTCCCCGGCCCCAGGAGCCGGGCTACCGGTTCGTTCTTTCCTGGGGAGAAGAGGGCGACGAGGCAGGGAAGCTCAACGAGCCCATCGGTATAGCCATCGCCGGGGACGAGGTCTTCGTAAGCGACGCGGGAAACAACAGAATACAGGTGTTTGCCCTCGGGGGGCAGTTCCTCCGCGCATTCGGACACGAAGGGGGCGCGGTGGGCGAGCTTTCAAGGCCGATGCTCATGGACATCGCCCGGGGAAAGCTCTATGTGGCCGAGTACGGCAACGACAGAGTCCAGGTATTCTCCCTTAAGGGCGGACCTCTTGAAGTCATCGGCTCGACCGGCTCCGGCCCCGGCGAGTTCGACAGCCCCGGCGGCGTGGACGTGGACGAGCGTGGGCGGCTTTATGTGGCCGACTTCTTCAACCACAGGGTTCAGCTGCTTGAGCCCGACGGGACGTTCATCAGGCAGGTTGGTGAGACAGGCAGGAAGGGCATCCGGGCGGGGCTTTTTAACTACCCGACGGACGTTGCCATCATGCCCGATGGAAGCCTCGCGGTGGCCGACGCCTACAACGACCGCGTGCAGGTCTTCGGCCCTGACGGCTCTTTCGTCCGAAAATGGGGCGGCCCCTTCGCGCTTGATATCCACGGCCCCTTCAACAGCTGGTTCTCCGTGGCCACGGCGGTCTCGGTGGGCCCTCGGGGGAATGTGTTCGTTGCGGACTTCTATAACCACCGCATCCAGAAGTTTTCACCGGAGGGCAGGTTCCTTGTCTCTATCGGGGAGAAGGGCTCCGGAGCAGGCGAGCTTTTTTATCCGACGGACGTGGCCGTGGATGGCGAGGGCAATGTCTATGTGGTCGACTTTGGTAACAACCGGGTGCAGGTATTCCAACAGTTTAAGTAATGAAAGGAGAAATACACACATGAAAGGCGTGATGGGGGTGGTTGGACAGGCCATATCGAGAACAGGGGTTGTATTCTTCGGCTTCTGCTGCCTGGGCTTTGCCCCGCTGCTCGGATTTCTTAGCGCAATAGGGGCGGGTTTTCTGATAAACGACCTCTTCCTCATACCCCTCTTTATCGTATCTCTCAGTATAAGCCTATGGGGGTTAAAAAAGAAAAAGAAACTTCATGGGAATGAAAAGCCATTTTTGCTTGCTGTCATCCTATCCATCTCGGCTGTAATATTTCTGCTGCTCCTTCCGTTAATAACGTATTTAAGCATCGCGGGACTTGTAGCGATATACATCTGGGACTTTTTTATCTTGCATTCAAGACGGCTAAAAGCTAAATCTCTTAGGAGGTGACAAGATGTCCGACAGTCTTTACACGGAATTCAGAAAACTGAGCCCGAAGGTCACGGGCGGGATCGTCAGGATGCGTGAGGAAACTTTTAAAGACGCCGCCGTGCCCGCCAGGTACAAGATACTTGCCGCGCTGGCGGTCGTCGTGGTCACAAAGTGCGAGCCGTGCATAAGGGCATACACAAAAATGGCGTATGCGTCTGGCGTGACGCAGGAGGAGCTTGTGGAGTTTCTGAACGTCGCGATGACCGAGGGCGGCTGTCCCGGAGAACAATGGGCCATGAAGGCATACTCGACTTACAAGGAACTGAGGGAAGGCAAACAGGTGGAGGAAGATGTCTGCTGCAGGCTCGAAGACCTTTAAACTTTTAAAGGAAAATATCTCGGCCAAATTCTTCAAACCCGTAACGCTCAGCGAGATGGTTAAGCTCAGGGAGGAGGCCGCATACTACATGGTCTATTGACCCGGCGACCTCTCCGGCTGTGTGAATTAACAGATACATCTTTGCTATAATTCGAAAAGCTGAGTAAGGAGGTTTTTAAAAATGAAGCAGGCGCAAAAGGGAGACAGGGTCAAGGTCCATTACAAGGGCACGCTCGACGACGGCACCGTATTCGACTCATCACGCGAGCGCGGCCAGCCGCTTGAGTTTACGCTGGGGCAGGGCCGCCTTATCAAGGGCTTTGAGGCCGCGGTCACGGGTTTGGCCATGGGCGAGACCGAGACGGTGACGCTTCCTCCCGAGGAAGCCTACGGACTCAGCAACAACGACCTTGTGCGCAAGATAGCCCTGGCCCATTTCCCTTCGCAAATAGAGGCAAAAGTGGGTGTCTACGTCACTACCAAGCACCCCGACGGCGGGATGCTGGAGGCCGTAATCACAGAGGTTACGGAAGATGCCGTTACCCTCGATGCCAACCACCCGCTGGCCGGGAAGGCCCTTACCTTTGAGATAGAACTCGTGGATATCGTTTAGTCCCTGCCTGCAGGAGCCCCCATATCCTTATCAGCAGTCCTTTATTGCCTCGTGTTGCGCCTGAAATCGGTTTTTTAGAACACCCGGTAGCAAAATTTGCAGTTTCAGGTAGAATTGATTTTATGGAAGGGGCTATGGAGAAAAAATCCGTTCTCGTCATTTCTCAAAAGGAATACCTTGGACGTTATAGCGCCCTGTGGCTAAAAGGTGAACATGTTGAGCTGCATTCTATTAAAGACGCCTTTGACCTGGTGCCCGACTGTCAGGCTGACATTGTGATTCTCGATTGCGGTTTCGAGATCGAGAGAGGCATGACATTATTGGAAGAGCTCAAGGCCGCCCATCCCAAAATCCCGCTCATATTCCTTACGGATGCCAGTTCTGAAGAATTGGCAGTGAAGGCTTTCAGGGCGGGTGCGCGGGAGTATTTCAGAAAGCCTGTGAGCATGATTGATCTCCAGGATACGGTAGAGAGCCTGCTGAGAGTAAAGAGGCTCCAGAAAGACGCCCGCTATCCGTTCATCGCAGCCAGAAGTGCTGAACACGGTGATGCCGCCAGGGCAGCGACGACCGACAAGCCGGCGAACCTCCTGGGCGCAGTCCGTTACATTGAGGAGAACCTTGAGAACAAGATATTACTTCATGAGCTTGCACAGGCGGCCAGACTGAGCAAGTATCACTTTTGCAGGT
>DAOUWH010000152.1 GCA_030667205.1 Nitrospirota bacterium | reverse complement strand
CTACCTCTACTTCTTCTACCATGTCTACTACCTCTACTTCTTCTACCATGTCTACTACCTCTACTTCTTCTACCATGTCTACTACCTCTACTTCTTCTACCATGTCTACTACCTCTACTTCTTCTACGTCTTCTACGTCTCCTACGTCAAATCCGGCCGGGAGGGACTCCTCCGGCATTTTCAACGGCTCCACCGGCACAGGGGATACCAGGTGCCCTGCCTTGTCCCCGGTCGGAGCGGATTTCGGTGTTTCCTCCGGTTTTACAAGTTCTTCCATCTCCTCCCGCCCGGGCTTACCATAGAGTTCTTCAGGCTGCTTCTCCACCTTCAGGGCAGCCGTCTTATCTTCGGAAAGTGCCTCGGGCACTACCTCTTCGGCCTGCTGCTTCTTAACTTCAGGCTCGTGTTTTTCAGTCTGGATTGCTTTTGCAGCGGCAGGTATATCCAACACCACGGGCTTTTTGGTTTCATACACCCTGCTGAAGATTTTTTTATTCCCGGTCTTTTTTCCTACCGCAGGCTTTTTGGTTTGCCGGGACTGCTTATCAGGAGTCCTCACCTTCACGCTCTGCTTAAGGTCCACCCTGCGCGGCATGGCCTTCTTCACGACAGGCGTGAGTGGTCTGTTTTCGGACTCAACACCCCCGGCGTCCCGCATTTCAGAGGGCGCAGGTGCATTTACCTGCTCTCCCTCCCTTTTAAGGTATATGAGGTATGACTCTATATGCACACCCTCCCTGTAGATGGGGGCCGTAAGGACCGCGCCGAGCACCACGGTGTGAAACAGCAGGGAATATACAACTGCTGCACTCAGCGATGCAAGCCTATGCGTATTGTGTCTCATGTCTCACGCCACCTGATGGAACGTTTGCTGCCGGCAAGGTAAAGTGCGGCATAAGCAGATTTAAGGGCCGCAGGAGGCAGCTCTACAGCGGTAAAGGCTATGAGAACTCTATTATGTCCCCTGCCCTTGTATCTGATTCGGAAACAGTCCCTGCGGGCAGCTCCAGAGCACCCACTGCCCTTATGGCAAATGCGGAGAACCTGTTGGGAGGGATCTTTTCTTCCGCCTTGACAACGGAATTGTCCTTGCCGAGAAACAGGATATCTATGGCAAATCTCATCCCGAAAGTATGAACCCACTTGCAGGGTCTCAACCATAAAGCATCGCCCGGCGGAAGGCTATCCCTCCCCAGCAGCCCTTTCATCCTCTTGAACGCCGTATCCGCCTTAATTACGTTCGACGCAATGTATTTTTTGCTTCTCGGATTGAAAGCTTTCACTAATAGCCAGCATCAGGCCTTTTTCTGCCCAAGCCTTATATAAATAAGGCCCAGCTCAACGGCTATTACGAGCAATACGACAGTATCCAAACCGAACATGATAACACCTCCTTTTTTGCCGAATTAACTAAAACTCCGAAAACACTTTTGTCAGCCTTAACAGCGCCGGCATCAGCATGACCACGAAGAGGGCCGGCATGATGAGGAATACCAGGGGGAAGAGGAGTTTTATGGAGGTCTTGGCTGCGGCCTCCTCGGCCTTCTGCCTCCTTATGGTCCTTAGAGAGTCGGAGTGTATCCTCAAAGAGTGTGCAAGGCTTGTGCCCAGCTTCTCCGTCTGTATGAGCATGGCTACGAAGGCCTTCATGTCGTCCAGCATTGTCCGCTCTCCAAGGTCCCTTAGGGCGTTCTCCCTTGGTTTCCCGGCGCGCACTTCCTGTGTTGCCAGCCTTAGTTCTTTTGCCAGAGGGCTTTGCCTGAACTGCTTGTCGCTGGATATCCTTATGACCGCCGCATCCATGCTCAAACCCGCCTCCACGGAAACTGTCATCAGGTCGAGGACATCAGGCAGGTCATGGAATATCCTGAGCTTTCTCCGCCGGACCATCAGCATAAGCCAGTAGCTCGGGATCAGAAAACCCACAATAGCAAGGACCACCACGGCAACAAGCATCGTCGCGCGTTCTTTCTCGAAGGGGATACCGTAGAACACGAGGTACGCACCGGGCAGAAGCCCCATTAACAGGAGCTTGGAGCCCATAAAGACCGGAAGCATCTCACTGCGAAAGCCAGTGGCGACGAGGCTTTTCATATATTTGCCGTAATCGCGGGGGCTGAGGGGCACTTTCCCCCCCAGCCTTGCCAGCACTTTCCGCCAACCGGTAGTCGGGCGTTCCAGCAGCGTAGTAGGCTCCACTGCCACCGGCCTAAGGCCCTCGAGCCGCTCCTCGAGGATCGTTTTTCTGGGGACGAACATATACATCAGAACGAAAAGACCCAGGGCCGTCCCCAGGAACACTAGAACCATGATTACAGATAAAGGCATAAGGTATCTCCTAAATCCTTATATTGACAATCTTCCTGATTACGATAAAACCCACAACCTGTGCGGCGATAGCCAGTACGATGGCACTCCTTCCAATCGGAACTTCAAGTAGCTCCTCCATATAACCGGGAGACATGTAATAGAAAAATACCGCCATGGCAATGGGAACCACCGCCAGGATATAGCCCGAGATCCTCGCCTGCGCCGTATAGACCCTTAACTGCCTTCGTATGGTCAGGCGTTCCCTTATCGTCTTGGCCAGCCTCTCCAGTATCTCGCCGAGGTTGCCGCCGATTTCCCTGTGGATGTTTACGGCCATCACGAAAAACCTCAGGTCGGTGCTCTCTATCCTGTCGGTCATATGCGCGATGGCCACTCTCGTGGAAACCCCAAGGGCCTGCTCGTCATAGGCCGTCTTGAAAAGGCCGGACACGGGGTCGGCCATCTCGCTGGCCACAAGCTGCATGGCCGCGGTAAAGGAATGCCCTACCCTGAGCGACCGGGATATCATATCGAGTGCATTGGGGAACTGCTCCATAAAGCGCAGCACCCTCCTGCCTTTCTTCACCCTGAGATAAATAACCGGCATCGCCGCGCCAACGAGCGCAAGGACAAGGGGCAATACCATCCCCCTTCTCGGGAAAAGCCCGATAGCAAAGGCAACGGCCGCGCCGATTATCATTGCGAGGACGAAGACCTTGAGGTCCGTCTTGAGTCCGGCCTTGTCGATAAGGACGTCGAGCATCCTGAACGGTTTTATCTTTAAAAAAACCCTGTCGAGAGGGGTCATTTCCCTCAGTATCTCTGCCCTGAGCTCTTCGGGGAACCTCCTGTCCTCGGCATCCAGCGCAAGCTTTCTCATGCGCTTCCTGAGTTCGTACTTTGGGGATGTGGTAACCGCCGCATACCACATGTAAATGGTTACCACGATGAGCAACGCTGCAATAAAGAACAACACCGCTATCTGAAGTATCGTCATTACTCCCTCTCGAAAATGCCTGCGGGAATTTCCACTCCCATGACCTTCAGTTTCTTTGCGAAGGCCGGCCTCACGCCTGTGGCCCGGAAACGGCCGAGCACTTTGCCGTCATCCCCTATGCCCTCCCTCTCGAACGAGAATATATCCTGCATCACGATGACGTTGCCCTCCATACCCGTTATCTCGGAGATGCTTATCACCTTTCTTGAGCCGTCCGAAAGCCTTGCAAGCTGCAGCACGACGTTTATCGCCGCGGCTACCTGCTCCCGGACGGCCCTCTCGGGCAGGTCCATGCCCGCCATAAGGACCATCGTATCGAGCCTGGAGAGGGCGTCCCGGGTGGTGTTTGCATGAATTGTCGAGAGCGAGCCGTCGTGCCCGGTGTTCATCGCCTGAAGCATATCGAGAGCCTCTCCGCCCCTGACCTCTCCGACGACTATCCTGTCGGGCCTCATCCTCAGGCAGTTTATTACAAGGTCCCTCTGCGTCACCTGTCCCGTGCCCTCGATGTTGGGCGGACGAGTCTCAAGCCTCACCACATGCTCCTGCTTGAGCTGCAGTTCCGCGGAGTCCTCGATGGTAATGATCCTCTCGTCAGTGGAGATGTACTCCGAGAGTATGTTCAGCAGCGTGGTCTTTCCCGTGCCCGTGCCGCCGGATATGAGGATGTTGAGCTTCGCCTTGACGCAACCCGCCAGTATCGTCATCATTTCATGGCTCATGGTGCCAAAGGCGAGTATGTCGCTCATCCTCAGGGGTGTCAGCCCGAACCTTCTTATGGAAAGCACCGGGCCGTCAAGGGTCAGGTGGTGGATGATGGCATTGACCCTGGAGCCGTCGGGGAGCCGGGCATCGACATAGGGCGAGGACTCGTCTATCCTCCGGCCGACTTTCGACACTATCCTGTCTATTATCTGGAGGAGATGGTTGTCGTCCCTGAAGGCGAGGTTCACCCTGCTGAGCTTCCCGAACTTCTCAATGTATATCTGGTCGCTCCTGTTTACGAGGATATCGGATATGTCCGGGTCGGCAAGCAGTACCTCCAGGGGGCCGAGGCCAAACGTCTCGTGCTGGATGTCGGTTACGAGGCTGTCCCTCTCTGCCTGACTGAGAGGGACCTTCTCATCGGCGATCAATGCCTCCACTATATGCCTTATCTCGCCCTGGAAGGTGTCCGTCTCGATGAGGTCGATATTTGAAAGGTTCAGGCGATCGAGGAGGTTCCTGTGTATCTTGACCTTGAGCGCCTGGTACATGTCAAGCTTTGATTTTGACATAGCCTCTTCCATCTCTACTCTCCCTTACTTTTGAGTTTTATCATGGACTCTGCCAGGTCCCTTATCGATTCGTTCAACTTCGACTTCG
>DAOUWH010000222.1 GCA_030667205.1 Nitrospirota bacterium | reverse complement strand
TTCACGTCACCACACTAGCTGATGTGGCGCGCCCCAGGAAGAACCCCTCCCTGCGGGGCTTCGACTTGAGGGGCCTCAAAGAATCTGCCCGTCCACCATCTGAAGCACCCTGTGGCAGCGCCGGGCAAGGGCCTCGTTGTGCGTGGCGATCACGAAAGTTGTCCCGCGTACCTTGTTTATCTTTACGAGGAGGTCGAACAGCTCGTTGCCAATGGTGGTGTCGAGGTTTCCGGTGGGCTCGTCCGCAAGCACGACCGCGGGGTTAAGTATGAGGGACCTTGCCACTGCCACCCTCTGCTGCTCGCCTCCGGAGAGCTCTCCGGGGCGGTGCGCTACCCTGTGCCCGAGCCCGAGCTCTTCAAGGAGAGTGCGGGCCCGCTCGCGGGCCACGATGCTCTCAGGGGGGCCTGCGATGAGGGAGGGCATCATGACGTTTTCTACGGCGGTAAACTCCGGTAACAGGTGGTGAAATTGGAAAACAAAGCCGATGGTGCTGTTTCTGAATGAGGTTAACTCCTGCTGGCTCATGGCCGAGACCTCGGCGCCGTCATAAAACACGGCGCCGGACGTGGGCCTGTCCAGGGTGCCCAGTATGTGAAGCAGGGTGCTCTTGCCTACCCCGGAGGACCCCATAACGGCAACCATCTCGCCGGAGGCTACGGAGAGGTCGATGCCGCGTAAGACCTTGATCTCGCCTGCCGGGGCGCTGAAGGATTTACTTAGCTCTCTTGTCTCTATCATCGGATTTGGCATTGTCCTCTGTTTTGTCGTCGTCCTTGCCCAGTTCTGCGGCGGTTTCCTTTATTTTCTTTACGACCTCTCCAGTTGAATTAACTACGCCCGAGGCCTTTTCCCTGGTCTCCGACGCGATGTCCTGGAGTTTCCTGCCGGTATTTCTGATGGTGTTTGTGGCGTTTTTGATGTCCTGTGTGGCCTGGTTCAGGAGGTCGGCGGTCTCGCCGATATCGTTGCTTACGTCCATGACGGTCTCGCCGAACCACCGGAACTTCTCTCCGCCGCTTGTAAGGGCAAAGGCGATGAAGGCGACTATTAATACAAGGGCGAGCAGGAGCAGCCTTCTTATGAGTTTAAACAATGCTCTCTAAGCCTCCGTTTTTGTAAGTATTTTAGTTTAAAGCATGCTGCTTTAAAATTGCCAATTTGACAGATTCGCGGATTTATGGTTAAATAGAGCTGCCTTTAAAGTAGCACCGAGAGGCTAATAAGGCAGAGGTGAAAAATTGAATTACTCACACAACAGAGCGGCCTTCCCCTATGCGGGGGAAGGTTTTTTTATGCCATATGTCTAAAAAACTGCTCGATAAAAAAGAGATAAACCGGGCACTTGCGCGGATAAGCCACGAGATAATCGAGAGGAGCAAGGGGGGCGAAGACCTCTGCCTCGTGGGCATCCAGCGCGGCGGGGTCTACATCGCCGAAAGGCTGGCCAGGAAAATCTCCGAGGCGGAAAAGACCGAGGTGCCGCTTGGCTCTCTGGACATATCGTTCTATCGCGACGACCTCAGGATAAGGGCCCAGCCCGTTGTGAGCAGGACGGAGATAGACTTCGACGTCACCGGCAAGAATGTGATACTCGTCGACGACGTGCTCTACACTGGACGCTCGATACGGGCGGCGATGGATGCGATTTTCGACATCGGAAGGCCCTCCTCCGTGCAGCTTGCGGTGCTGATAGACCGCGGTCACAGGGACCTGCCCATAAGGGCGGACTACGTGGGCAAGAACATCCCGACTTCCATGGGAGAGAGGGTGGACGTGCTCCTCGAGGAGGACGGCCATGAGGACAGCGTGCAGCTCAGTGTGAAGGACGCCGGAGCCGAGGATGCTGAAAAGTAAAGACCTCCTCGGAATCAAGGACCTCTCGACCGATGAGATAAACATCATACTCGATACGGCATCGAGCTTCAAGGACGTCCTTAAAAGGGATATAAAGAAGGTGCCCACCCTCAGGGGGAGGACCGTGGTGAACCTCTTTTACGAGCCCTCCACCAGGACGAGGACATCGTTTGAGGTCGCATCGAAGAGGCTTTCGACTGACGTAATAAACTTCTCGGTGTCCACAAGCGCTGTCGTAAAGGGCGAGGCCATCATCGACACCGCCCTTACGGTACAGGCCCTCGGGGCGGACATAATAATAGTCAGGCACGCCTCCTCGGGTGTGCCCCACCTCCTGGCGCGGAAGTTAGAGGCATCGGTGATAAACGCCGGAGACGGCATGAACGAGCATCCCACGCAGGCCCTGCTCGACGCCTTTACGATGAAGGAGAAGAAGGGGCGCATAGACGGGCTTAAAGTGGCGATCGTGGGCGACATTGCGCACAGCAGGGTCGCCAAGTCCAACATATACTGCCTTAAGAAACTCGGGGCAAGTGTCAGGCTTGTAGGGCCGCCCACGCTTGTGCCGGACGTCATAGGGCAACTCGGCGTGGACACCTACTACGACATGAACAGGGGTATAAAGGGCGTTGACGTGGTCATGATGCTCAGAATCCAGAGGGAACGGCAGGGCACGGGGTTTATCCCCTCGACCGACGAGTATTTCAAGAACTGGGGGCTGAACACCGAGAGGCTTGCCCTTGCCAACGACGACGCCATAGTAATGCACCCCGGACCCATGAACAGGGGCATAGAGATAACATCGCAAGTGGCCGACGGGGCAAGGTCGGTAATACTGGAGCAGGTGACAAACGGCATTGCCGTGAGAATGGCGGTGCTGTATCTCCTTGCGGGGGCAAGGAAGTGAAGATACTTATAAAGAACGGCCATATCATTGATCCCTCACAGGATATCGATGGTGTGTTCGACCTGCTGATAGAGGGCCGCATCATCAGTGGCATGTACCCGGAGGGAAAGGCGCAGAAAGGGCTTTTAACACAGAAAGACAGGGTAATCGATGCCGGCGGCAAGCACGTGATGCCCGGCCTGGTGGACATGCAC
>DAOUWH010000269.1 GCA_030667205.1 Nitrospirota bacterium | reverse complement strand
CATCAGTGCCAAGCTCCCGGGTTAGATGCTCTATCAGCACTCTCGCCTCGTCGGTCGAGATATGCCCCGCGCTGTAGTCGTCCATGCGGGCGTGTGTCTTGCTCCTGTCAAAGCTCAGGGTTACCAGGTTGCACCTGAAGGCAATCTCGTCTTCGCCGAGCTCCACGCCCATGCTTGCGGCCTCAAACGGGGCCCTTCCCGTGTAGTGTTCCGCGGGGTCGTAGCCCATGATGCTGAGGTTAGCGACATCCGAGCCCGGAGGGAACCCCTCGGGCACTGTACGTACTATGCCTGCCGTGCCCTCCCTGGCCAGCTTGTCCATGTTCGGGGTGAACGCCGCCTGGAGGGGCGTCTTGCCTTCCAGGGCCGGCACGGCCCAGTCGGTCATGCCGTCGCCTATCATCACGATATATTTCAAAGTATCTTCTCTACGATTTTTTCTACTTCCGCGAGGTCTGCCTTTATCTTAAGAGGCTCCTCGGTAACATCAAGCGCCATGTCCGGGTCTTTAAGGCCGTGTCCCGTCAGGGTACAGACGACCGTGTCGCCGGATTTTAAATATCCCTCTTTGTATAGCTTCCTGACACCTGCAAGTGAAGCCGCCGATGCGGGCTCGCAGAAGACCCCCTCGCGCGAAGCCACCATGCGATAGGCCGCGATTATCTCCTCGTCGGTGACGGCCTCTATCCTGCCGCCTGACTCGTCCCTTGCAGCCTCGGCGGTCTTCCAGCTCGCGGGGTTCCCGATGCGTATGGCCGTGGCCACCGTCTCGGGCTTCTCCACCGGATGCCCCAGCACGATGGGGGCGGCGCCTGCGGCCTGGAAGCCGAGCATCTTTGGCAGCGAGGAGATTTTCCCCGCCTCCTGGTATTGTTTATACCCCCTCCAGTATGCGGTGATATTGCCGGCGTTCCCCACGGGCAGGGCATTGTACAGCGGTGCGCCGCCTAACTGGTCGCATACCTCGAAGGCGGCGGTCTTCTGCCCCTCTATCCTGTAGGGGTTTATGGAGTTGACAAGCGTCACGGGATACTTCTCCACTATCGACTTGACTATGGAGAGGGCCTGGTCGAAGTTGCCCTCAAGCTGAAGCACGTGAGCGCCGTGAGCAAGGGCCTGGGCGAGCTTGCCAACGGCGATCTTGCCCTCGGGGATAAGGACTATGCATTTAATGCCGGCCCTTGCGGCGTAGGCCGCCGCCGATGCGGAGGTGTTTCCGGTGGAGGCGCATATGACGGCCCTGGTGCCGTTTTCAAGCGCCTTGGACATGGCCATGGCCATTCCCCTGTCCTTGAAGGAGCCGGTGGGGTTGGCGCCTTCGAACTTGAAGTAAAGCTCGATGCCCTCAAGCTCGGACTTCGGGATGTTTACGGCCCGCAAAAACGGGGTATTGCCTTCCTTTAGCGACTGGATCGGAGTCTTATCGGTAACGGGCAGGAAGTCCCTGTACTGGTGTACTACTCCTTCCCAGGACATGTCACTCAAGTATGTCTCCCTCGGCAAGCTCTACTTCCACCCCTTTGTTCTGGAGGGATTTTAGCCCCTTCTCGATGTTTTCCTCCTTGCCCTCAAGCTCGAGCACCATCTCGCCCACAGTATCGGTGACCCTCGCCCTCCGGATGTTGGGCATCACGTCGAACTTCTTGGCCATCTTGAACAGCACCGGTTCTTTTATCAGTTGTTGGGGGAAGGTCAGTTTGACCCGCTTTTTCATAAATCCTCCTGTTTGCTTCGCCCGCCGGCTATGGCAGGCACTATGGATACCTCGTCGCCGTCCTTTACCTCCGTGGCCTCCGCCTTGAGAAACCGTATGTCCTCTTCGTTGACGTATATGTTGACGAACCTTCTTATCTTCCCGGCATCGGAGACCCTCTCGGCGATTCCGGGAAATTTCTTGTCGAGGTCGCCCACAAGCTCGATAACCGTGCCCGTGATGCCATCGACAACCTCCTGCCCCTTGGTAAGCCTCTGAAGGGGACTAGGTATTCTTACCTTGACAGCCATATCTTCACCTCCGTATTAGCGAATCTTTTTATAGACTTTCTCAAAAGCCGCAAGGGACGGCTTTATGTAGTGGACCTCTGAGGTGTGCCCGTCAAGGGCCTCCTTGGTCTTGAGGCCGTTGCCCGTT
>DAOUWH010000206.1 GCA_030667205.1 Nitrospirota bacterium | reverse complement strand
TAAGACGCTCCGAAGGCCTGCCGTAGAACTTGCTTGAGACCGCGGCAAGTGCGTCTCTGGCATCGGGCACGCAGACATAGGGCACCTGCAGGCCCTTTAAAAAAACCTCGCCCTCGTGCATTACGGCGGCGGCCCCCCTGGAGACGGCCTCGGCTACGAAGTCCCGTCCGTCGGAGTGCCCGCCCATGAGGGCCACGAAGAGCTCACCGGAACGGACACGCCTTGAGTCGGTTGAGATACCCTTAATCTCCATGTCCTGGTTTCCTCTGTGTGACTTTTTCTTTATCCCGTCAGTCAGCATCTTCAGTGTCATGTCAGTTGAATCCGCCGGTCCTCACCAGCAGCATGTTGTCCTTAAAGGTGTCCTCCCTCGGTATGTTCAGGTACGCCAGGGTCTTGTCCGCGATGTCCCTGAAAAAGGGCGCCGCCACCAACCCGCCGTAGAACTTTTCCTTCGGCTCGCGCACCACCACTATCACAGCCACCCGGGGCCTGTCGGCGGGCACAAAGCCCACAAAAGAGCCCACATACTTTTTCGTCGAATAAGCCCCGGTCTCCGGGTCTATGAGCCTTGTGGTCCCGGTTTTTCCGGCCACTCGGTTGCCCTCTACCGAGGCGCCTCGGCCGGTACCCCCCTCGTTCGTGACGGAGATAAGTATCTCACTAAGGATCTCGGCGGTCTCTTCCGAGAGCACCCTTTCAGGCTTCTCGGGCGTGAACCTGTAGAGCACTTCCCCTTCGGGAGACAGTATCTCCGAGACCACGTGCGGCGTAACCCTGTAGCCGCCGTTCGCGATAGTCGAGTAGGCCACCAGGAGCTGAAGCGGCGTTGCGGAGACCTCGTAGCCTATCGACAGGGCGGCCAGCGAAGTATCGGACCACTTTTTCAGGGGCCTGAGCCTGCCCGGAGATTCGCCCGGAAGGTCTATCCCCGTCTTTGTGCCAAAACCGAACCGCCTGGCGTATTCGTAATATTTCTTTTTTCCCAGCAGCTGCCCTATCATTACTGTGCCTACGTTTGAGGACTTTTTGATCACATCGCTGAATGTAAGCACTTCTTCGTTCCTGTGGGCGTCGCGCACAACCATGCCGCCGGCGACCTCGATAAAGCCCGCTCTGCAGTCGAACTCTGTATCCGTCTCGACCACGCCTTCTTCAAGGGCGGCGGAGGCCGCCACTATCTTGAAGGTGGAGCCCGGCTCGTAGGGGTCGGTAAGCGCCCTGTTGCGCCTGCTTGAAACCCTGTAACCTATGGGGTCATTCAGGTCGTAGGTGGGCCTGTTGCCCATGGCCAGTATCTCGCCGGTATGCGGGATCATTATTATTGCGGATGCCGAGGAGGCCTGCCATTTGTCCATGGCCTCTTCAAGGGCCTCCTCCACGATGTACTGGAGCCCCTCGTCGATGGTGAGCCTGAGGCTTTTTCCTCCGGTCTGGAAGTCCAGCCCTTCAGAGAGCATGCGGCCCGATGCGTCCCGCTTCACCCGTACCTTGCCGTGCCTGCCGTGAAGCGCACTGTCGTACTGGAGCTCCAGCCCCTCGAGGGGCTGGTTGTCGATGCCCACAAAACCTATTATGTGAGAGGCAAGCGCACCCTTGGGATAATATCTCTTGACCTCGTTAAGGAACCCCAGGCCCTTGACGCCCCGGCCCTTTATATCTTCCGCCATGGCGGGGTCGAGCTTTCTTTTTGCCCAGACAAAGTTCTTGTCCGACGAGACCGTCTTGAGGGCCGCGCTGTAGGTCGTGCCCGTGAGCTTTGCCAGGGCCTTTGCCGCCGAAGGCGGGGATTCCACCTCGCGGGGATTTACGTAAACGCTCTCGACATCGAGGTTTACGGCAAGCGCCCTGCCCTTCCTGTCGAATATGCCCCCCCGTTTGGCGAGCATGTCTCTTTCCCCCTGGTACTGCTGTTCTGCCCTTCTTGCAAGGTTTTCGTGGTTAAAGAGCATCAATTCCCCCAACCGAAATACGACCGCGACAAAACCGAACACGACAGCCGTACTAAGGATTACCGCTCTTGTATTCATAAGGAGTCCGGGTTACTCTGTGCTAAGAGACGCAGTATGCGGAACACCTCCTGTATCCCTTTTTACATAAACGACCTTTTGCCTGTCCGGGAACTGAAGTTCCAGGCCCCTTGTGGCGACCTGCTGGATTGAGAATATCGAGGACATCTTGGCGTACAGGAACTTCTCTTCCTTCATGGCCTCGACCTTCTCCCTCTGAAGCTTGCCTATGCGGTACTCCGTTGAAGTGATCTGCGACCTGAGCCACACGAGCCCGAAGATGTTTACACACAGGAGTACCACCAGCAGGGGTGTCGTCAGGCGTAAAAACAAGCTCTTTTGCCTACGATAAATCATATCGCCTCTCCCGCCCTCAGCCTTGCGCTCCTGGCCGAGGGATTTTTAATGGTTTCCTCGCGCGAGGGTCTTAAAGGCTTCTTCGTCAAGACCTTTAAAAACCCCCCCTGTCTTGATTCCTTCATAAAGGTCTTCACAACCCTGTCCTCAAGCGAGTGGTACGCAATCGCAACAAGCCTGCCCCCAGGGGCGAGCACTTTTAAAACACCCTCAAGCCCCCTCTTAATCTCGCCCAGTTCGTCGTTTACCGCGATGCGCAGTGCCTGAAAAGTCCTTGTGGCCGGATGCAGCCTTCCGCGCCTGCCCCCCATCGCGGAGGCCACCAGGTCGGCAAGCTCCCGGCAGGTGCTTATCCTGTGGCCGCGCCTCTTGGCCGCAATGAACCTTGCTATCTTTCTTGAGCGCCCTTCTTCGCCGTATTCGTATATGATTCTCGCTAACTCCTTTTCGGGATACTCGTTCACGATATCTTCGGCACTGAGTGGTTCGTCCCTGTCCATCCTCATGTCGAGGGGTCCCCCGGAGAGGAAGCTAAACCCCCTCTCCGGGCCGGTGAGCTGGGGCATTGAGACCCCATAGTCGAAGAGCACGCCATTAGCCTGCTCGATGCCAGCACCTTTTGCGACCTCTTCTATCTCTGAGAATTTCGCCTTCACCAGTACGAGCCTCTTGTCCTTGATCCTTTTTTTTACGGCCTTCAGGGCCTCGGCGTCCCTGTCCATGCCTATAAGGAGTCCTTTCGGGCCGATATGTTTTAAAATTTCCTCTGAGTGTCCGCCGCCGCCTACTGTTGCGTCCATGTACGTTCCCCCCGTACGGAGCCTTAGCAGCTCTACCACCTCCCTGAGCATCACGGGGAGATGCACGATTTCCATTGCTACAGCCCGAAGTTGCTTAAAGC
>DAOUWH010000074.1 GCA_030667205.1 Nitrospirota bacterium | reverse complement strand
CGTTGCCCTTGAAATCCTCGGTCCATACTTTGTATTCGATGCCCGCTTCCTGAGCGCGCTTTTCGTTCATGCCGATGCTCGCAAGCTCGGGGTCTGTGTAGGTGCACCAGGGCAGCAAGGTATAGTCCGTGCGCCTCGGCAGGTGGAAGATGGCGTTGCTGATGACGATGCCCCCTTCGTAGCCCGCGGCATGGGTGAAGAGATACTGCCCCGTGGCGTCTCCGGCGGCGTAGATGTGCTTTTGCTTTGTCCTGAGCCTCTTGTCCACCTTGATGCCCTTTCTGTCAGACTCAACACCTATGCCCTCAAGACCGAGGTTGAGGTGATTGCCCTCTCTTCCTACGGCGACAAGTATTTTCTCCGCTCTCAGGCTTATCACCTTGCCGCCCTGCTTTATGATGAGTTCCCGTTCGGCGCCGAGGTCCCTTGCCTTTAGAGCCTGCGCATTAAGGTAGTACTCCACACCCTCGGATGTTAAAACCTCCATCACGATGTCGGCCATGTCCTTGTCCTCTTTGCCGAGGATCTGGCCGCTTCGCTGCACCACCATGACCTTTGTGCCAAGACGCGTGAAGGCCTGCGACATCTCGGTGGATATGGGGCCCGCGCCGAGCACTATCATGGACTTCGGAAGACTGTCCAGAGAGAAGACATCCCTGTTGGTGATGAAGGGGGTGCTGTCAAGCCCCTCAATGGGCGGTACCGCCGGGGAGGAGCCGGTGGAGATGAGCCAGTTCTTCGCGGAATATGACCTTTCATTGAGTTTCACGCTATGCTCGTCGGTGAAAACGGGGTCCCCAAACTCCACCTGCGCGCCCAGCCCGCAGAAGCGCTCCTTTGAGTCGTGCTCCTGAATGGTACTGATGACGGACTGTATCCTCCGGGCCACGTCGCGGTAGTCAACGGGTTTTACCTCTACCCTGGGGAGGCCGAACCTTGCGGCGTTCTTCATGAAGTGGTAGATGTGCGCGGTCCTGATAAGCGTCTTGCTCGGCACGCACCCGTAGTGCAGGCAGTCGCCGCCGAGTTTGTCGTCCTTCTCTATAAGCAGGGTCTTTGCGCCGAGCTGCGCGCCCCCCGCCGTGACCGTAAGGCCGGCGGCGCCGGCGCCTAAGACACCTATATCGAAATCGAACTTAGCCATGCTCCCCTCCTCAGCCTAAGCTTTGACTTATTTGCCTCGCCTTGCCCTGTAGAGTCCGACCAGTTTCTTAGCCGTAATCGGGAACAGCCCCAGCAGCACAAAGGAACCTATAAGCCTGGGCGAAAGTATCCCCGAGAGGGTCTCTATCCTGCCCAGTTCCTTCCCTGCGTTTACGTATACGATGGTGCCGGCGAGCATCCCCACCTGCGAGACCCAGTAAAACGTGACAATACGCATCTTCGTAAGGCCCATGGCGAGGTTTATGAGCCAGAACGGGATGGCAGGGATGAGCCTCATCGTGAAAAGATAGAAGGCCCCCTCTTTCTCTATGCCCTCGTTCACCACCTTGAGCCTCTCGCCGAAGTGGCCCTGCACCCAGTCCCTCAGGACGAACCGCGATACGATGCAGGCCAGCGTTGCCCCGATGGTGCTTGCGAAGGAGACCACCACCGTCCCTACCAGAAGGCCGAAAAGAGCGCCCCCTGCCAGCGTCATCATCGCTGCCCCCGGCAGCGAAAGCGAGGTGACGAGTATGTAGATAGCCATGTAGGCGGCGATTACCCCCACGCGGTTCCCTGCATAAAGTGCCTCGAACTTCGCCTGGGATTCCTTGATGTAAGAGAGCGTAAGATACTGGCCGAGGTCAAAGACCAGAAAGACCGCTACAAGGGCGGCGACAATGCCGAGTACCACCAGCTTCTTAACTGTCTTCCCTTCCAATTGATTCCTCTATTCAGATAAGTTTTTCGAGCCTCTTAAGGCCGCAGTACGCCGCGCCCCAGAGCCCGCTTTCCTGCTCCGTAATAAGGAACACGGGGATCTTCGCAAGCACCCCGGCCATCTTCGGAGAGCTACGGAACTCTTTTTCAAAAGCCTCATGCTCGACGATTGCCGGTGTCCTTGCGGCCACCCCCCCTGCGATATAAAGCCCGCCGGTGGCGTAGACCTCAAGGGCATAGTTTCTGGCCGCCCTGCCGTAGAGCCTGGCGGCCCATTTGAGTGTCTCGGACTCCCCGGTGAGGCGTTCAGACACCTCCGAGGGCTTCAGTTCCTTCCCCGTCAGGAACTTGTGGATGTGGCTCAGGCCGCCCCCGGAGACCACCGTATTGCCCGTGATATATTCATCCCCGGTCTCGCTTTTTAAAAACTCCTCGAACTCAAACTCATCCTTCGAGACAAACGAAAAGCTCGCATGTCCCCCCTCCGATGGCGTGGCGATGTAGCCCCCCTCGCCGTCGGGCACAAGGGCGGCCTTTCCAAGTCCGGTGCCAGCCCCTATGACGGCCACCGTGCCGTCCGGATAAGAAGTGCCTTTAAGTATTTTCCTCGCGGACTCTCCCACAGGGGAGACCGCTGCCCATGCCTGGGCCACGAAGTCGTTGATCAAAAGGACGCGCCTGAGGCCAAGCCCTCCGGCGTTGGAGATGTCGATGTCCCAGTCGATAAATGGCGGCGCCGAATAGACGCCCCCCCTTTCAATCGGCCCCGCCACAGCAACCGCGGCCACGTCGGCCTCCTCCGGCTTGAGGCTGAACCCGGCGTTGCTCAGGCCGCCGATCAAATCTTTAAAAGACTGAAAATCCTTCGTCCTCAGCCAGCAGGTGCCCTTAAGCGCAAGCCTTCCGCCCTCGGCGAGGCCGAAATGGGCAAAGCGGCTGTTTGTGCCCCCTATGTCCGCGGCGAGTATGTCAGCCATATAGCATATTAGCAGGACCTGGAATTAAAAATTTGGAAAATCGCGCCCTCCGCCCTTTCCATAACTATGACAATTATATCAACTTGGGAGTTTTTGGCAACCAATGGGGTATGGCCTCTATATTTGTGGTATCCTTTGAACAATAAGGAGGTGCCGGCATCAGGATATCCGTAATAGTCCCCACGCTTAACGAGGAAAAAGACTTAAAACGCTGCCTCTCCGCCCTCAGGCTGTCGGACAAAGAAGAACTCATCGTGGTCGACGGCGAAAGCACCGACGCGACCGCCTCGATCGCCCGGGAGTTCACGGATAAGGTAATCACAGCCAAAAGGGGACGCGGCGCACAGATGAACGCCGGAGCAGAGGCCGCAAGCGGCGACGTCCTGCTATTCCTGCATGCCGACTGCGTACTCCCTCCAGAGGGTTTTAAAATTATTGGGGAAACGCTGCGGGTTAACGAGGTCTCGGCGGGAGGTTTTTATATAGGCATCGAACACCCGTCTTTCACGTTCAGGGTCATCGAACATTTCGCGAACCTGCGTTCCGCCGTAACACGCCTCATCTACGGCGACCAGTGTCTTTTTCTCAGGAAAAAAACCTTCAACAGTATCGGCGGGTTTAAAAATATCCCCCTTATGGAGGACATCGAGATCTCACAGAGGCTCAAGCGAGCCGGAAAAATTAAGTTCGTCAAGTCACCCCCGGTAATGACGCTTCCCAGAAGATGGCTTGCCGAGGGTCCCGTGTACACCACGCTGAGGGACTGGGCCATCGCCGTCTCCTACACGATATTCAAGGCCTCTCCCAAGAGGCTGGTGAAGCACTACGAAGACATAAGGTGAAAAATGCCCTGATTATATTCGCCAAGTCCCCCAAGGGCGGGGACGTAAAGACACGCCTCGCAGGACATCTGACCGATGCCGAAAGGCTCGGGCTCTATACCGCGCTCCTTGAAGCTACCATCGGCAAGCTCAACGACATCGAGAATGTGGATACCCTCATCTCATACACACCGCCCGAGGGAGGCGAATATTTCAGGGAGTTCGGCCTTGGGATGTTCCCCCAGTCGGGTGGAGACATCGGCAGGAGGATGCACCTCGCGCTGGACAGGGTGCTGGAAGACGGCTACCAGAAGGCCGTGCTCGTCGGGGTGGACATACCCGGTCTCTCGGCCCGGACAGTTTTACAGGCGTTTGAGCTGCTTTCGGAGCACGACGTAGTCTTTGGCCCCGCCCGCGACGGTGGCTACTACCTTGTGGGCCTTAAAGCACCGGAAGAGGAAATTTTTAAGGACATCGAATGGTCAAGTGGGAATGCCCTGAGGCAGAGCATCCAGAAGGCGGAGGCTTCGGGCAAAAGCGTCGCCTGCACCGAGGAACTCTCGGACATAGACACTGCCGAGGATATTAAAGAACTCCGGCATAAAGATACTACTTAAAGCTTTTCAGATGGCAACGGTGCCGCTGTCCCATGGACACCGACAAAAAGGTTCTGGTTCTCAGCGGGCCTCAAGGAGGCGGAGCATTTCCTCGGGGTCGGTGGTGGGAAGCTCGCACTTCTGCCCCCGGCAGACGTAGGCCGTGGCCTTTCCCTCGATTCCCCGCAACTCTTTCGTAAATCCCGTTATTTCGTCTATATCGGGATTTACCTCCGTTGCAGCCCGGAAGATGAGGACCTTGTTGGGGAAGAACCTCCCTCTGAGGGCCTCAAGCATCGACTCCGTGTCCGGGGCCTTGGGGTCTCCGGCGATGACCACCTCGGCCGGGGGGCCAAGCGCGAAGTCCACGGCACTAAGAAACTGTGTGTATGCCGTCGGCGATTGCCCGACAGTGCCAGAGAACGCTCGCCCCAACCTCCCGGCCATCTCAAGCAATCCGGCATCGGCGGTCATGCCGCCCAGCCTCAGGAGGTTGAGCATGGCCACCGAGTTTGCGGAGGGTATGGCGCTGTCGTAGATGTTCTTTTGCCTCACGAGCATCTGCTCCCCGTGTGTGCTCGTAAGGAAAAAACCACCGCCCTCGGCGTCCCAGAAGTCCTCGATAAAGACCCTGTTAAGCTCCAGCGCGGCCCTCAGGTAGCGGGTGTCGAAGACAGCCTCGTAGAGTTCCAGGAGCCCCCATATGAAAAATGCGTAGTCGTCGGCTGTGGCCTCCACCGCGGCGTCCCCCAGCCGCCAGCGGTGAAGGAGCCTTCCGTCCGCTTTCCTCATCCTCTTCAGTATGAAATCGGCGGCTGCCACGGCCGCGTCCGCATAGCCGGGCTCATCGAGGGCCTGCGCCCCTTTTGCCAGGGCCGCGATCATGAGGCCGTTCCAGTCGGTGAGGACCTTGTCGTCCATGTCCGGGCGCACCCCCCGGTTTCGCACGTCAAAGAGCCTGCCGCGGGCCTCCTCGATGTTTTTAAGAAATTCCTTCTCAGGCATCTTAAGCTCCGCCGCGACCTCGGCCGGAGGCCTTTTCATGTGCAGGATGTTCGTTCCAGCAGGCTCACCGGTTAAAGGTTCTTTGAAGTTCCCCTCGGCCCGTACGTCAAAGAAGGCCGCTACAAGGTCGGCCTTCTGTCTGTCGAGCGCTCGGCGTATCTCATCCTCCTCCCAGACGTAGAACTTCCCTTCCTCGCCATCGCTGTCGGCGCTTTCTGCACAATAGAACTGCCCTCCCGGGTCGGTCAGGTCTCTGAGGACATAGGTAAATATCAGCTGTGCCGTTTCGGCGAACTCCTCTTTCTGAGTGGCCTGATAAGCCTCGCAGTAGGCGATGCCGAGCATTGCCTGGTCGTAGAGCATCTTCTCAAAATGCGGCACTATCCACTCCGGGTCGGTCGAGTAGCGGTGAAACCCGAAGCCCAGGTGGTCGAAGACCCCGCCACGCCTCATGGCCCGGAGGGTGCGCTTTACCATATTTAAGGCTTTTTCCTCGCCCGTTCGCCTCCAGTGTCTCAGAAGGAAGCTCAGGTTGTGGGGCGCAGGGAACTTCGGGGCGGTGCCGAAACCACCGTGCTCCTCATCAAAGTTCTCGGCAAGCCCCTCATAGGCCGCCGCAAGCATCGGGCTGTCCAGTTCCCCGCCAGGGGATTGCCCGGCCTGTTCCCTGAGGGCCTCTGTGATACGGCCCGCCGAGGCCAGAACGTCGTCCTTCTGCCCCTCCCAGGCCTTCTTCAAGCGGGGTATCAGCTCCATCATCCCGATGCGGCCAAAACGGCTGTCCTTAGGGAAATATGTCCCGGCATAGAAGGGCTTTCTCTCCGGCGTCATGATTATCGTAAGGGGCCAGCCCCCGCCGCCGGTGAGCATCATGGACACTGCCATGTAGATGCTGTCTATGTCCGGCCTTTCCTCGCGGTCCACCTTGACCGAGACAAAGGTCTCGTTCATCAGGGCCGCTACCTCGGCGTCGGCGAAGGACTCCTCTTCCATTACGTTGCACCAGTGGCAGGTGGAATAGCCGATGGAGAGAAATACGGGTTTTTGCTCCTTTTGGGCGTGTTTAAAAGCCTCGTCGCCCCAGGGATGCCAGTTCACGGGGTTATGGGCGTGTTTCAGGAGATAGGGGCTTTTCTCCCCAATCAGCCGGTTAGCGCCTCTCATGCCGCCTCCGTGTCCCATTAATTGCAGTATATCAGGATATGGGCGGGCGCACTACTCATGTCCCGCTCAGGCCCAGCCTTGCAATAAAGGCCTGATTCTGATAAAATTTCAAGCCAAAACACACGCCCGGAGATCTCCCCCCTGCTGGTCTCCATCCGGAGTGTAAGGGGGGCGGGCGGAGGTTTAAAAACCAGAAGGAGGAAACACATGGTAGTAACAATGAAAGAGCTTCTTGAGGCCGGAGTGCACTTCGGCCACCAGGTCAAGCGCTGGAACCCCAAGATGAAAAAGTTCATCTTCGGCGCGCGCAACGACATCCACATCATCGACCTTCAGAAGACGATGAAAGGCCTCGACGAAGCGTATGCGTTTATCAAGCAAAGGGCCCTTGCCGGAGAGCCCATCCTGTTCGTGGGCACCAAGAAGCAGGCCCAGGACTCCATCGTGGCCGAGACCACGAGGGCCGGGGCGTTCTATGTGAACCAGCGGTGGCTCGGCGGCATGCTCACCAACTACGCAACCATTAAAAAGAGCATCACGAGGCTCAAGAAGATCGAGGCGATGAAGGAAGACGGCACCTACAGCGTCCTTACCAAGAAAGAGGTGTCCGCCCTCGAGAAGGAAAGGCTGAAGCTCGAGAAGAATCTCAGCGGCATAAAGAATATGGACAGGCTGCCCGGCGCCGT
>DAOUWH010000128.1 GCA_030667205.1 Nitrospirota bacterium | reverse complement strand
TCAGGCTGCCTTCGTGGGCACGCCGCTTGTCGTGATATACAAGATTTTCCCTCTTACGTACTTTATTGGCAAGTCCTTTGCACTGAACGTTAAATACATATCCCTCGTAAATATCCTGATGGACAAGCCCGTCGTAAAAGAGTTTCTCCAGGGCAATCCCAGCGCGGAACGCGTCATGGAGGAGCTCCGGCGAATGCTCCTTGATAAGGACTACAGGAAGCGGATGCTCTTGGATTTCGACGACGTTAAAAGCCTTTTTGAAGGAAAGAACCCGTCGATGAGGGTGGCCGAGATAGTTGGCGATATGGCAGGCTGGGAGGCGTGAAAAGGATATTCGATATAGTCCTGCCCCACTGGCGGCGGATTGTGCTTGCCGGGGTTTGCAGCCTCGTGGTTTCGGTAATGAACGGTTCGATGGCGTACCTTGTGAAGCACGTGGTGGACGACATGTTCATCGAGGGGCGCAAGGTCGTGCTACTTGTCGTGGCTATATTCCTTGTGTTTTCTACACGGGGCATTTTCAGGTATTTTCAAAACTACCTCATGAAGGCGGTCGGGGCCAGGATCGTCCGCGACCTCCGCAGCAAGCTCTACGGCCATATGGTCTATCTGCCCATGGGACATTTCGGGAGCGAGTCTACCGGAGCAATGATGTCCAAGGTGATTAACGATGTGGGCGTCCTGCAGAATTTTCTGGCTTTCAGCGTTAAAGACTTCTTCGTCTCAAGCTGCACCATAATTATTCTTACCGGGTATGCTTTCTATTTGAGGTGGGACATTACACTGAGTGCTTTCGTGGTGCTTCCCGTTGCTTTCCTCGCCGTGGGAACGCTTGGAAAAAGGCTCAGGGTCGTGGCCAGGAGGGCACAGCAAAAGATTTCCGAGATTACCGAATCGCTTTCCGAAGGCCTCACCGGGGTAAAAATTATCAAGGCGTTCGCCACGGAGGAAACCGAGACCCGGAGGGTTAAGGACAGGAACCATGAGTACTACAGCGAGGTCATGCGGAGCGCTCGCATAGAGGAGGCCACGGGCTTAATCATGGACTTTGTGGCCGGCGCGGGCATCGCCCTCATCATGTTTTACGGTGCGCAGCTCATCTCCAGCGGTGAGATGACGACAGGAGAGCTCTTCTCTTTCCTGACGGCCATCTTGCTGATATACACTCCGGCAAGAAGACTCGCACAGGTGAACATGAGCTTCCAGATGGCAAAGGCGGTCATAGACAGGATAGACGAGACGTTTGCACTCCAGAAGGAGCCCGAAGGAAGCGTGGAGCTGGGACACCTTGAGAAGGAAATCGAGTATAAAAACGTTTCCTTAAGATATCCCGGCAGGGAGGAAAACGCCCTCTCTAATATCAGCCTCACGGTAAAACGGGGCGAGATGCTCGCAATCGTGGGAAGAAGCGGCTCGGGCAAGACCACAATGGTGGACCTCCTTGGGAGGTTTTATCCTCCTACCGAAGGGGCCATCAGCTTCGACGGCGTTGACACGGGCTCTGTTACGCTGAGCTCTCTGAGGTCGCAGATAGGCGTTGTAAGCCAGGACGTAATACTCTTTAACGATACGGTCAGGAACAACATCGCATACGGCCGTGAGGATGTTGGAAACGAGGAAATCATGGAGGCCGCAAAGGCCGCCCATGCGCACGAGTTCATAGAGGCCCTTCCCGAGGGCTACGACACCCCCATAGGACAGAGGGGGATATTGCTGTCAGGCGGCCAGAGGCAGAGGATATCTATCGCGCGGGCCATTATCAAAAACCCTCCCATACTCGTCCTGGACGAGGCGACCTCGTCGCTCGACACACAGTCGGAGCTCATAGTGCAGAAGGCCCTCGACGATCTGATGGAAAAGGGCATCTCAAAGAGGACCACGTTTGTCATAGCGCACAGGCTTTCCACTATCAAGAAGGCCGACCGGATTGTGATACTCGATGCGGGCAGGATCGTCGAGGTCGGAAGCCACGAGGAACTTCTTGCCCGGGACGGCATCTACAAGAGACTCCACAGCCTTCAGCACGGGGGCCTCGAGTACCTGGACGTCGATGCGACTGCTCTATAGCCTCCTATACGTACTGGCACTCGCCTTCATATTCCCCTTCGAGTACAGGAAAAGACCCCTTAACATTAGAAGGCGATGGCTTTCTGAGAAGTTCGGCTCCACCGGCGCTTTTAAAACGAGACCGCAACCGCTTGCAAATGCGAAAGCCGGTCGCGCGCTCTGGGTGCATGCCGTCTCGGTTGGCGAGGTTCTCGCCGCCGACCTCTTTATCAAGGCCCTCAAGGAAAAGCACCCCGGTCTCAGGGTGGTGGTCTCCACCATTACCGACACCGGGCAGAAGGTGGCCCGCGAGAGGCTTTCGAGCATGGCGGAAATAGTTTATCTCCCGTTTGACCTTAAATTTATCCTGAAAAGGGCGATAGCCGGTCTGAGGCCTTTCCTCTTCGTAAACATAGAGACAGAGATGTGGCCGAATCTCTTCTGGTGCATGCAAGACGCCGGCGTGCCGGTGCTGATGCTTAACGTGCGGATTTCGGAAGGCTCGTTCAGGGGGTATAAGAATATCAGGTTCTTTATGAAAAAGGTCCTGGAGGCAGTGGATATCGTTTGTGTGCAGGACGAAGAGTACGCAGGGAGAATCCGCGAGCTTGGCGTCCCTGAAGACAGGGTGAAAGTTACGGGAAATTTCAAGTTCGACATCAGCCTCTCAGGCGGGAAGCCCTCGTGGGGCGGCCTCATAAGAGGCCCTGTTATTGTTGCCGGAAGCACCCACAGGGGCGAGGAAGACTTGATGATTGCTGTCTATGAAAAGCTAAGAATGGAGTTTAAAGAGCTGAACCTGATAATCGCCCCCAGACATCCAGAGCGCTTTAAAGAAGTGGAAGAGCTTTTACTCCAAAAAGGCGTCCCGTTCGTGAGAAAAAGCGCCCTGGCCGATGCCGGTGTCTCCGACACTGGTGTCTCCGGCACTGGTGTCTCCGGCTCCGTGGTGCTGCTCGATACGATTGGAGAGCTGTCGGGCGTTTACTCCATGGCGGACGTCGCCGTGATGGGCGGGAGTTTTATCGAGCACGGCGGGCAGAACCCGCTTGAGCCCGCCTACTGGGGAAAGCCCGTGGTCTGCGGCCCCCACATGGAGAATTTTCCGTTTATCGAGGAGTTCTACAGGGCAGGTGCGGCTGTTAATGCATCGAGGGAAGACCTCGGTGATGTGCTTAAAAACCTTCTTTCGTCTCCTGAGAAGCGTGGTTCGGTGGGTGAGAAGGCAGCGGGGCTGCTCAGGAAGAACAGGGGGGCTGTGGACAAGGCGGTTGAAATTGTGGAAGGATATCTCAAAGGCATTTAAATTAGATGGGACTTTTTGAGCTGATATATTATCTCGGCTACAGGGTTAAGACCGCCTGCGACCTCAGGAAGCAGAGGCGCCTGCCCGTAAAGGTAATAAGCATAGGCAACATTACCTGCGGGGGCACCGGAAAGACTCCGGCGGCCATTGCCGTTGCGCTTGAGGCAAAGGCAAGGGGCCTGAATCCCTGTGTGCTTACCAGGGGATACAAGGGGAGCCTCAAGGGGCCTGTGCTTGTTAGTCCCGATATGCGGGCAGAGGAGGCCGGGGACGAGCCCCTTCTTATGGCCCGGAAACTCGGCGAAATCCCGGTCGTAAAATGCGCCGACAGGTATGAAGCAGGCATGTTCGCCCTTGAGACCCTCGACCCCAGGCCCGACACATTTGTGCTCGACGACGGTTTCCAGCACAGGAAACTTTACAGGGATACCGACGTTCTGCTCATCAACGCAAGGGACCCCTTCGACAGCGGCAAGCTCCTCCCCATGGGGCTTTTAAGAGAACCCCTGAAGGCAATGAAAAGGGCGAATATCGTGGTCATAACAAAGAAGGCTGATGACAACTCCAGACACCTCCTTGAGACCATAAAGAAGTACAACCCCGACGCCCCGGTATTCAGCTCCGGCTTAAGGCTTGTTTCCGTGACCGAGGCCTCGGGCGAGAGCCGTCCCGTCAAGTGGCTTAACGGGAAGGGCGTATATATGTTCTGCGGCATCGGCGAGCCTGGCTCTTTCAAGAACTCTCTCGTGCAAGCCGGCGCACAGCTAAGGGGTTTTAAGACCTTCAGGGACCACCACGGCTTTACGCAAGAGGATATGAAGAAGCTGCGGAACGATGCCCATGTAAACGGCGCCCCCTGGATTATCACTACCGAAAAAGATATAATGAGACTCCAGGGCATTGAGGCCCCCGAAAACCTCCTCTCGCTCGTCGTCGAGTTCGCCGCCGGGGAGGGTTTCTTCGATGAGGTCTTTAAATAATGGACGAATTGTGCTATGGTAATTAATATAAAGATAACATTAGGTTAAGGTTATTAACTTAAAGTAATTATTTAGGGTTTGTGGAGGGTTTATGGTCAAGTATTTAAACGTAAAAAGCCGGCAGCGAAACGAGTTCATCGATATAACCCCGAGGGTCGAAGAGGTCTTACAGGAGACCGGGATCAAGCGCGGGGTCTGCTATGTCTATGTGCCCCACACCACGGCCGGTGTTACGATAAACGAAGGCGCGGACCCTTCCGTGCAGCACGACATCCTTAGTACCCTCTCAGGACTCATCCCCCACGAAGGCGGCTACCACCACGCCGAGGGGAATTCCGACGCGCACATTAAATCCTCCCTGGTGGGCGCTTCGCAATACGTGCTGATAGACGACGGCAAGCTGATGCTCGGCACATGGCAGTCGGTGTTCTTCTGCGAGTTCGACGGGCCGAGGCACCGCAGGGTGGCCTTAAAATTCATCGCGGGTGAATAGGATGGCCAAAAGTTCAAAGCATTACGATGTTATAGTCGTGGGCGCGGGGCCGGCCGGCATCTTCGCCGTCATGGAACTCATGAAGGCCTCAAACTCCCTGAAGGTGCTCGTCATAGAGAAGGGCAGCGACATAGAGAAGCGCCACTGCCCGATGAAACTTAAAGATGTCCCCTGCATGGCCTGTTCGGAGTGCGCCCTTCTGAGCGGCTGGGGCGGGGCAGGGGCCTTCAGCGACGGAAAACTCAACCTCTCGCCCGACATCGGGGGACACATCCTCAGGTACATGGAGCGCAAGAGGCTCGAAGAGCTTATCGCCTATGTAGACAAGGTATACATAAAGCACGGCGCCCCGAAAAAACTCTACGGCCAGGACACTAAAAAGATAAAGGAGCTTGAGGCCCTCGCATCAAAGAACGACCTTCATTTCATACCCTCAAAGATAAGGCACATAGGCACCGACCGC
>DAOUWH010000285.1 GCA_030667205.1 Nitrospirota bacterium | reverse complement strand
TAATGAGCCCCCTGGTCTTCCTTGCGATGGGCAGGCCGAATTCCGCCGAGAACCTGTAGGCCCTGAGGAGTCTTACGGGGTCATTCTTGAGGTTTTCAACGGAAATTGCCCGTATGATCCCTTTTTCTATGTCCCTGAGGCCGCCGTGCGGGTCGGTAAGCCCTGCCCCGGGCGACCATGACATGGCATTGATTGTGAAGTCCCTGCCCCCAAGGTCATGGATAATATCGCCATCCATCTTTGAAAAGTCGAGCGTTACACCACCGGGCAGGACGACCCTCAGCATGCGTTCCTTTCTGAGTTCCACCACCCTGCCGCCCAGGGCCTTTGAGACGGAATTTACGAGTCTTCGGATGTTCTTGCCTGCTACGTAGTCCAGGTCTTTTGAGTGCGCGTCTTTTATGACCAGGTCCCTGAGGTAGCCCCCCACGAGATAGACCTCCTCTCCGGCGCGAAAGACCTTGGAGTTAAACCTGTTTCGGAGTACCCTTTTTCTCAGGCGTTGGGTTTCAATTCGCGTCATATGACGGGGATTATAACATTAAAGGGCACGGTGTATTGATTGAAAAGCTTTACACCTGGGGGAGGCGCTCACGCAGCCCAAGGCCGCATGAGCGCCATAGCTTCAGCTATGCTGAAGTCGTTAGCCAAACAAGGCTGGAACGGCTCCTCTGTTGGTCCTCGCCCGAACCCGGGCGGCTTTCTCGTTTGCGCATGGGATATTGGATAGGTTGCGCACGAGCTTTAGGAGCTTTACCTCGTCTTCGGGGCTGATGCCGGCCATCCGTGCGCAGATGCGAAATCCCTCACCGGAGAAGAACTCCAGGCTCTCGGCCCTGTGATGGGCATCCGAGATGTCCTCCATTGACTGAAGTATTATCGATTCTGCAAGCGCTCTGACTCCCATCTTCGGCCACCTTTCTTTAGAAAAAAATCAACCATGCCGAGTAGGACGGTGCCGTTAATAGGCTTCCTTAAGTACCCGACGCCAAGTTCTATAAGGCCAAGCGTACGCCACGGCGCAACCCCTGTAATGACTATCGCCGGCGGCCACTGCTGTTCGCTCCATACTTTTCTCAAAAACTCTTCTCCATTCATCCCGGGCATGGAATAGTCCACGAGCATCAGATCCGTATCCCTATTGACATGCCCGAGGGCCTCATTGCCCGTTGCAGCGGTAATAACCTCGTACCCCGCCGCCTCAAGCACTTCCCTGAGAGAATCCCTCGTGTCTTTTTCGTCATCTACAAGAAGTATCGACATGCACGATTACATGCAACATGCGTGCCGACAAGAATATGCCCGTAAATTCAGTAAATTTTCCAAGGCAATATGTTTGATATTGAACACCTGTTCAGTATTTGGACACTTCTGGACTGCCGGAACGTGATGCCCCGGAATCTGATGGAGGATAGGTTAGATGTTGTTCAGGCCGTGTTTTTGAAGTTTGCTGTAGAGGCTGGACCTTGGTATGCCGAGGACTTTTGCCGCCTTGTATTTATTGCCGCCGGCGTCCCTGATGGCTTTTAGCAGGAGTGTTTTTTCGGCCTCATCGAGCTTTGATACCGACGTATGGGCTTCGCTGAGCGACGGAAGGTCGTGGATCATTATGGTGGTGTCTTTTGCCATTATCAGGGCGTGCTCGATCGCGTTTTCAAGCTCCCTGACGTTGCCGGGCCAGGAGTGCTCCATTATGGCTTTCACAGCTTCCTTTGATATCCCGCTGGCCGGGCTGTTTACCTTTGCCCTGTGCTTCTGTATAAAATGCTCGGCAAGGAGCGGAATGTCGCTCTTCCTTTCCCTCAGCGGAGGCATCTTGATCCTTACGATATTAAGCCTGTAGTAGAGGTCTTCTCTGAACTGTTTTTTGGCTACTGCATCCTGGAGGTCTGTGTTGGTGGCGGCGAT
>DAOUWH010000048.1 GCA_030667205.1 Nitrospirota bacterium | reverse complement strand
GCCTTATGTACGCCATTGCAGGAATAGGAAAGATTTTTGGAGAAAACAGTAGTATAATAAACAGAGACAAGATAAGAGAGCTCAGGCATTCACACTGGGTCTGCGACCCGGCAAAAGCGCAGAGGGAACTGGGTTTCTCTTCGCAAATACCGATGGACAAGGGTTTTCGATGGACGGCAAACTGGTACAAAATTCATCAATGGCTGTAAACAAGCAGGCGGGCATCTTCGACAAGTGCTCCGGCTTCACCAAGGCCAGGGAGTTCATGTCAATAGGGCTGTACCCCTACTTCAGGGTAATCGAGAGCGCCCAGGACCCAGAGGTCACGATAGACGGGCGCCGCATGATAATGGTGGGCTCCAACAACTACCTCGGCCTCACCAACCACCCCGAGGTCAAGGAGGCCGCAATCGCGGCCATTAAAAAATACGGCTCGGGCTGCGCGGGCTCCCGCTTCCTGAACGGCACGCTCGACATACACGTAAAGCTCGAGGAAAAACTCGCCAGGTTCATGGGGAAAGAGGCCGCCCTGGTGTTTTCCACCGGCTTTCAGGTAAACCTCGGCGTGATATCAGCGCTTGTCGGAAAAAACGACATTGTAATAATCGACAAGATGGACCACGCAAGCATCATAGACGGCTCGAGGCTCTCTTTCGGCGATACCAAAAAATTCAGGCACAACGACATGGCGGACCTCGACAGGGTGCTTAAGGACTTCAACGGCAGGGGCAAGCTCATAGTCGTCGACGGCGTCTTCAGCATGGAGGGCGACATCGCAAACCTGCCCGAGATAGTTCGCCTCGCCAGGAAGCACGGGGCGGGCATCATGGTGGACGACGCACACGGAATCGGCGTGCTCGGCCCCGGAGGCAGGGGCACGGCCGAACACTTCGGCATCGAGGACGACATTGACCTCATCATGGGCACCTACTCCAAGTCCCTGGCCTCCATCGGCGGCTTTATCGCAGGCAGGGAGGACGTAATCCATTACATTAAACATTTCGCAAGGAGCCTTATATTCAGCGCAAGCCCCCCGCCCTCCACGGTGGCCTCGGTCAACGCCGCGCTTGATATCATAGAGCGCGAGCCCGAGCGGATAGAAAGGCTCTGGGAAAACACCCGCTTCATGCTCAAGGGTTTAAAAGATCTGGGGTTCAACACAGGCACCTCCGAGACCCCTATAATCCCGGTGGGCGTCGTAGAGGACGAGGCGGCATTCAGGATGGCAATGATGCTCCACGAAGAGGGCGTCTTCGCAAACGTCGCGGTCAGTCCCGCCGTCCCGGTCGGAAAGGCCCTCATACGGACAAGCTACATGGCAACCCATACCCAGGAGCACCTCGACAAGGTGCTTGAGGCCTTCAAAAAAGTCGGCAGGGCCACCGGCCTCATCCAATAGCCTTGCCCCTTGAATTAGTCGAAGTAAAGACACCAGGGCAACTCAGAGATTTCATACGCCTTCCTTATTCCATATACCCCAGGACCAGCCTCTATGTGCCGCTCCTTGAGCGGGAACTCAGAAAAGAGCTTTCTCCGGATGTAAACCCTTTCTTCAGGCACGCCGAGGCCAAGTATTTCATCGCGCTTAAGGACGGCTCCCCGGCCGGAAGAGTAGCTTCCATAGTAAACTTCCGCCACAACGAATTCCACGGAGAAAAGACAGGGTTCTTCGGGTTCTTCGAATGCGTTAAGGACCCCGAGGCCGCAGGCCTTCTCCTCGGACAAGCGGCCGCTGAACTTAAGCAAAGCGGCATGGAGGTCATGAGGGGGCCGATGAGCTTTTCCACGAACGACGAATGCGGCCTCCTCGTCGAAGGCTTTGAACACCACCCGATACTCATGACCCCCTATAACCCGCCCTACTACATCGAGCTTATGGAGGGCTTCGGGATGAGGAAGGCAAAGGACCTTTATGCCTATATCTACGAGATAACCCGGAGCCTGCCGGAGAAGATCCTCCATGTGGCCGCGATCGCGGAGAAGAGGGACGTAAAGGTGAGGCCCATCCGAAAGAGCGCCTTTGAGGCCGACATGAAAATCTTCAAGGAGGTCTATAACTCGGCCTGGGAGGAAAACTGGGGATTCATCCCCCTTACTGACGGGGAAATAGAGTTCAAGGGCAAGCTGCTTAAAAGCATCGTGGTGCCGGAGCTTACGCTGATTGCCGAGGCGCACGGAGAGCCGGTGGGCTTTCTGGGGATGCTTCCGGACATGAACCGTGTGCTCAGGCACATGGGAGGAAAACTCAACCCCCTGACCATCGTCAAAGCGCTTTACCATTTAAGGAAAATAAAGGATCTACGGCTCTTCCTCCTTGGCATCAAGCCCTCTTACAGGACAAAGGGCGTTGACGCCCTCCTGTACCGCGATGCCTTCAATGCTTGCCTCAAACACGGCTACCGGAGGATAGAGTTTTCCTGGATACTCGAGGACAACAAGCCCATGAAGAGAATTATCGAGCGTATGAATGGCACCCTCTACAGGAAATTCAGGATATACGAGATGCCGCTGAAGTAGGGGATTATTCTGCGGCTCTGCCGAAGACCAGCACCGCGTTTACCCCACCGAAACCAAAGGCGTTTGAGACAGCTACATTTATTTTCGCAACCCTGCCCTCGGTTACATGTTCGAGAGAAAAATCCGGATCCTCAAGGTTAATGGTCTGATGTAAAAAATGTTCGCTCAGGCTCATAAGCACCACTGCCGCCTCAAAAGCGCCCGAGGCCCCGAGCATGTGGCCCGTCAGCGACTTTGTCGCACTGACAGGGACACCGGCGCCGAAAACAGCGCTTATCGCCTCGGCCTCGGTCCTGTCCCCTATGGGAGTGGCGGTGGCGTGGGCATTTATATAGCCCACGTCTTCCTTATTGATTCCGGCATCTTCAAGGGCCGCTCTTATCGAGCGTGCCTGGCTTTCGGCATCGGGCACTGTCATGTGAAAGGCATCGGAGGTGTTGCCGTAGCCCAGGGCCTCGCCGTAAATTCTTGCGCCACGGCCCATCGCACGGTTTAAATCCTCAAGCACGAGCACCGCCGCCCCTTCGGCCAGTACAAAGCCGTCTCTCCGGCGGTCGAAGGGCCTCATTATGCCCTCCTTTGAGAGCGCACCCGAAGCGCCGTAGCCCCTCAGAGAAAGCGGCGTAAGCGGGGCCTCGGCCCCTCCGGCAAGCGCCACATCGGCATGTCCGTGCCTTATGAGCCTCATGGCCTCGCCCACGGTGTTTGCGCTGGAGGAGCAGGCGTTTGAGATGCCAAGCACATGGCCCTTCGCCCCAAGCATCTTCGAGACATACGAGGCGGCCATGCTCACCGTGGAGCCCGCCATAAGGTACGCCGTGGCCCTTTCCTTCACAGCGGCCTCCAGAGAGCCTATGCCTCCCCTGCTTGAGCCTATGAGCACTGCGGCGCTTTCAAGCTCCTCGCTCTTTAATGAAGAGTCTTCCACGGCCATTCGTGCCGCCGCGGCGGCATAGTGCACAAATGGGTCGAGCCGTTTTATATCCTTCAGTGGAATGTAGTCTCCCGGATTAAAGCCCTTAAGCTCGCCCGCTGAATTCCAGGGCATCCCGGATGCGTCAAAGCGGGTTATCGGGCCTATGCCCGTGCTGCCCTTAAGAAGCGCCTCCCAGGATTCCTTAAAAGAATTTCCAACCGGGCTTAACGCCCCTATGCCTGTTACGGCTACCCGCTTCACCGCCAAGGTATTTTCTCCCTTCTTTTCATTTGACTTTGCGACCACGTTTCCAACTCGCATGTAAAAAAGGGGCTGGCCCCTGTCAACTATCTTATCATAATTGGTTTACAGCATAAGGGGCCAGTCCCTTTTAAACGGGATAGGTTGCGTTTTCGAGGAAAGTGCCACTGGCCCTTCTCCAAAAAATCTCTCCTTTTAACAAGGAACCCATTAGAAAGTTTCAGCGAAGCGAGGGAGGCCGGAGGGTTAAAAGCTAATTCGTGTCTGAGGGAGGAACGACCGAGTTTGAATTAGCTTACCGGAGGCCGACCGGAGCGGAGCGCCCGGAAACTTTCGTAGGGAGCCCTTTTTTGGCAACTTTTTTGGGCGAGCAAAAAAGTTGCCGGGGTATGGGGCAGAGCCCCAAAGGGATTATGTCCCCGGGGTATGGGGCAGAGCCCCAACCTTGAAGCTACTCTTCCGGCTTGTCTTTTACCGGCTGTTCGCCAGGAGGGGTTTTCTTCCTGGCGGTGCGGCGGCCGCGGTATCTGCGGGGTCTTCGTTTCTTAGGCGCACCGGGCTCGGCAGGTGGCCCTTCGGCCCCTTCTGGCTGAGGCTTGGCCGCCTCCGGCTCCTGCGTCTCCGCTGCCTGAGGCTCCTGCTTCTTCTTCCTGGGGGGTTTTCTTCTCCGGGGCCTTTTCGGTCCTTCGGAGGGTCTTTCACCCGGTTCGGCCGGTGGTTTTTCGGCCTCCTCGACATCCACGGCAAACTGTCCCGGAGGAATGGAGGGGTCGGCAAAGAGGCTCAGGCGCAGAGAAAACTCGCTTTCTATTGCGGCGAGGCTTTCGCGAAGCCGGTTCATCAGGTAGTTGGCGCTGTCCACCGGCAGACGGCAGGTAAGTTGCCGCGCGCCGGCTCCTGAGTCTCCTGAGGCCAGGGAGTGTATTTTCCTGAGGGCGGAGACGGCCACGAGTTCCGGGGACTTCACGAACCCGTCGCCGCCGCATGCGGGGCATGGCAGGTTGGAGGCCTCGAAATAGGCGGTGCGCATGCGCTCCCGCGACATCTCGATCATGCCGAACTTCGAGGTTTGGCTGATGTCGTAATGGGCCTTATCGAGGTCCAGGGCCTTCCGGAGCCGGTCTTCGAGCGTGTGGTAGTTCTTCGCCGATTTCATATCGATGAAATCGATAACTATAAGGCCGCCGATGTCCCGGAGCCGGAGCTGGCGGGCAATCTCGTCGGCCGCCTCGAGGTTCGTCATAAGGGCAAGGCGCTCGATGTCCTTGTGCTTGGCCCTTCCGGAGTTGACGTCGATTGAGGTGAGGGCCTCGGTCTTGTCCATAACGATGCTCCCGCCGGAAGGGAGGTCGACCTGCCTGTCGCAAAGGCGGGCGATCTGGTCTTCCAGGTCGTAGTGGTCGAAGAGGGGCTCGCTCCGGCGGTAATGGGTGACGTTTATGGAACGCCAGGGCATCGTCAGTTTCAGGAAGTTTTTAACGTCCCGGTGGGTCTCGCGGTCGTCAACGAGCACCTCGTCGACGTCCGGGGCAAGGTAGTCCCTGACAGTGCGTACGGCGATGTCCTCTTCTTTGTATATCAGGCTGGGGGGCGAGGCCTTTTTCGCCTCCCGCTTTATCTTGTTCCAGAGCTTCGTAAGGTACTTCAGGTCTGCCGCAAGCTCCTCGGTGGAGCAGTCCACACCGGCGGTCCTGAGGATGAAGCCTATGTTTAGGGGTACCCTTAGGTCTTTAAAAACTTCCTTCAGGCGGTCTCTGTCTTTCTGGTCCTCTATCTTCCGGGAGATGCCCACCCGCGTCTTGCCGGGGATCATTACCAGGTACCTGCCCGGAAGGGACACGTGGTTGGTCAGCTTCGCCCCCTTCGTGCCCCGCTGGTCGTGCTCGACCTGAACGACGATTTCCTGCCCCTTGGCAAGCACCTCCGTTATCTTCAGGACCTTGCCCTTGGGCTTTGCCGTGTAATTTTCGGGCATGACCTCCCGCAGGGGGAGGAACCCCTGCTTTGCCGGGCCGAAGTCGACAAAGGCGGCCTGAAGGCCGCGGTCCAGTGCCGTGATGACCCCCTTGTAGATGTTGCCCCTCAGGTGGTCAGCCGATGACACCTCGAAGTAAAAGTCCGTGAGCTGTCGCCCCTTGGTGATGGCAACCCGTTTTTCCTCGGGGTGCCGCGCGTTAATCAGTATCTTTTTATCCATGGCCTCTCTCAGCACGTAATTAAGCAACTCTTTTTAGTATATCCCAAACCGGGGTATGATTATTCATATGACCATTCCAGGGCCTGTGTTTTTCAGCACACCTTGCCCTGAATGGAGATTTAAAGGAAGTCAGCCCGAAGGAGTTTTACCGGCACCCGGGGTAAGGCGCTCAGCCCTTGCTGTTGCGGCTCTGTTTTCCTATGAATATTTTTATGGCGTAGATGACGTCTCTTGACGGTTCGACGAACGCGACCCCATAGCTGTTGATGCCGCCTTCGGCGGCCTTTTCGCAAACCCTTGCGACAATTGCGTTCGCGGTTATGTGGCCGAGCCCCGGGAGGTCAAACGAGCAGGTTATTGTATCGCCTTCGGGGATGACGGCCTCCGCTGCCAGCAGCATGCCCGAGGCGCTTATGTTTTCCGAACGGCCCGCGTAATGCGTCTCCCCGGATGAGACATTTAAATTCACGCCTATCGGCGCCCTGAACGCCTCTCTATGGGCGATGTTCAGGAGTTGGTACGCCTCCTGAAAAAGTATCGCCGTATTTACCGGGGCCGTAATAAACGCATTCGCCCTGCATCTGAGGCACCTTTTGCTGTCGGCCTCGGTGTCGGAGCATAAGATAATTATGGAGACCCTGCGCAGTTCGTCGTCGTCCCGTATGGTGGAGCAGAGCTCCTCGCCGTTCATCACCGCCCCGTCGAGCATGGCGACAATAAGGTCCGCCTTCTGCTCCCTGTGCAGGGCAAGGGCTTCGTCGTTCGTGGCCGCCGTATATGTCCTGATGCCCGCCCTGTCGAGAAAACTCCTTTCCTTCTCGATAAGCGGCCAGACCTCCTGGGCGACAAGCACCTTTTTCAGAGGAAATTTTATTATACCCGGTCGCCTCTGGGACATTATGTGCTGACCTCCTGCGCAAGCCGGGCGAAATCCCCGATGCTCAAGGTCTCGGGCCTTGCCCCGGGCTCTATGCCCGCGGCCCTCAGCACGGCATCGATGTCCGGGACGAGCTTTTTAAGCGAGTTATGCAGGGTCTTTCTCCTCTGGCCAAAGGCCGTCTTCACTATGTTGAGAAAAAGCCCTTCGTCTTTTACTTTCACGGGAGGGGTATCGTATATCTCCATATGGAGGCATGCCGAGTCCACCTTGGGCACGGGCCTGAAAGCGCCACGGGGGATAATGAATTTAAGTTCCGCCTTTGCGTAATACTGAACCGTTATGGAGAGCACGCCGTAGTGCTTTGTGCCGGGCCGGGCCGCGATGCGCTGGGCGACCTCCTTTTGCACGGTGAGGGTCATGGAGCGCAGGTACTGCCTGTACTCGAGGAGCTTAAAAATAATCGGAGTGGTTATGTGGTAGGGGATATTCGCTACAACCTTAAATGGCCCGAGGCCGCCGTAGTCGTAGCGGAGGGCGTCGCCCCTGAGGAGCTCAAGGTTCTCATATCCGGCAAGTTCCGCCGTAAGCCTCTCGTAAAGATCCCTGTCGAGCTCTATTGCCACCACGCGCCCCGCCCCCTCGGCAAGCATCCGTGTGAGCCTGCCCGGACCGGGGCCTATCTCCACCACGGTGTCGCCGGGCGAAAGCCCCGAGGCCCGGACAATACGCCCCAGGATTGCGGGGTCGTAAAGAAAGTTCTGGCTCAGCCGCCTCTTTCGCATCAGTATATTTTAACAGATGGCCCCTGTATGAAATACTTCGATTTCTCGCATATTATTGGCGATTTTTGTTAAAATTCAGTGAGTTTAAACAAGCCGGATTCAACAGCATGGAATTTAATAAGAAGAAAAAGGGCAATACCGAGTCTGTAAAGACAAAAAAGGTCATACTGAAGGCCGTCTCGAAACGGCAGGTGAAGCGGTTTCTGAATGGGCCTCTCTCGCACAAGTCCGCGGTAGTGTACTTCACCGAAAGAGACCACAAGCCCTTCCTGCTCGGCCCCAACGGCGGGGGCATCTCGGTAGGGGGTGAGTTCAGGCTCACCAAAAAATGGAAGCTCAAAGAAGACAAGCTCCAGCGGATATTCATCATAACCACAGAGGAAGACATCCCGCCCGAGGACAACCTCCCCGACAAGGAGGACTAACCTGACACTCAAGGGGCGGTTTAAAAATGGCGCAGGAAAAGGTAAGCCGGTGTTTTATTCCCGGTTTTCTTCGAGCTTTTTAAGAAAGTCTTTTTTCTTTATTCTCCCGTTGAGGGTCGAGCCGTCCCTGAATTCCAGCACGGGGATGTCGAAGCGGTAAAGCTCGTAAAGCTCCTCGTCCGAGTCGATGTCGACCTTCGTTATCCTGATGCCGTGGCGCTCCCTGAGGCCGTTGAGCATCTCCTCGACCGTATCGCACAGCCAGCATCCCGCTTTGTAGTAGAAAGTCAGTTTTACCATCGCACTATTTATCGCATTTCGAATCCAGATATAGAGTCCTAATCCGTGGGTATAAACATTATAACGCAAGGGCTACTTCTATCGACAGCGGGGCAAAACCGTAGCGGATTCGGGGGAGAGGAAGCGGAAGGGGGAAGGAGGGGTAATGATTACTGAGTAATGAATATATTTTATCCAATTTCTTCAACCTGGGTGTCTAGTATTTGTTTCATTAAAATATATGAAAATATTACACCTTCTTTTTCAGTTAAAAAGTCCTTTAAATATACTTTTGTCTCTTCCTGATATTCACTTGGAAAGTTGATACTTAAGTATGTCATTTTTTTCTTTTCCTCTTCCCAATACCTATATTTAACAACTTCGCTACCTAAATATTTCTGTAGAAATTTATCAATGCTTTGCCCCTCGTTATACCAATTTATCATTTGTTTATTAATCCAAACTTCATCCCAGCAATTATAAAAAGGAAAATGAGAAATTACGTTTCTTATAAATTTGAAGAGTTCACTTCCAATTTCTGCTTCCATTGGTGGGCGTGATTTCTTACTTTGCTCAATAACCCATTTTATAGGCTCATAACATAAAAGTTCTGCGTAAACTGCAAAACCCTCTTTTATCCTTGAAAATCTATACCACTCATC
>DAOUWH010000188.1 GCA_030667205.1 Nitrospirota bacterium | reverse complement strand
TCCTTCGCAACGCTGATTAAAACCGACTCGGCGAGGTAGCCCAACTGCGCTGCCTCGCAATTGGCCTTGCAGTGGAAATATTTGTCCGTATTTCCATAGTCCAATTCTTTTTGGTTGTTCCGCTCCAATTCTTTGTTTTTATCTCGATAATATTTGTTCGCTTCTCGTAAAGCTATCATGTTTCTCCCGAAAATAGCGATTACTTCCATCCTCAGGGCCATAGCGAGCGCCCGCAGGGCGGGGAAGTACGTCATCACCGCAAGTCTCAGGAAGTCTCTCGGCCTTATGCCCCTTTGGCGGACTGCCCTCACCGGGTGGATGGCCCCGGGCCACCAGAGGGCCTTCTTCCCCTTCGGTTCTATGAGGATGGGCGTCCTCCTCGGGCCGTATATGCCCGTGCCGTGGTGGAGGTACTCCGCATGGGTGGCCGTAGCTTCAAGCACCCCGGAATTGAGGCCCGCGAAGTAGGTGCGTATGGCATTTTTAAGCGTCCCCGTGCGGCTCGGGGCGCTTGCCTTTGCCTCTCCATCCACGGCCCGGACGTGGGCGTTGGCAAGGGCCAGGGCGATGCGCATCTCGAGGGCCTCAAGGCCGTATGGGAGCGGGCCTCCCATGTAGTCCGGTATGCTGAACTGAAGTCTCACCATTTAACAACCTCTCGTTGTAAAGTTTAGCCTTTAAGTCATGCCGCCGTAAACCCCCACGCGCCGGTGCGAAGGGGGTGCGGCGAGGCTATGCATGCTCGAATCCGGTTATGAACGCGAGGGAGTAAGTCGCCGTCTCCCTGCCCGCGAAGAGGAGCGAGACCCTCATGGGCCTCACGGGTTCGATGTCGAGCCCGAAATTTTTATTTACGAGCGCGGCGAGCACGTCCTTGACCATGTCGTATGCGCCGCCCGTTTCCTTCCTTGCCTCCTCCTGCCCCTTCAGGTTCTTTGCGCACACGAATACAGAGAACGTGCAGGTCTCGCGCGGGCCGGGGCCGCCAACGTCCCCGGGGAAGAAATTCGAACCGTCGTAGGCGACGTACGCCGCTGGGAACCGCACCGGCATGCTCTCGATGTCCTGTTCGAGCTGCCCGGCGTATGTTTCCACGGTCTTCAGATATGTGATCTGCGTCTTCAGTTCGGTGATAATGCTGTCTTCGATGCTCTCGAAGTCCATTTAAAAACCCTCCAGCTTGTCCCGTGAGAAGACGTTTCCGTCGGTGGGCTTGTTTGTCTCGGCCCTTCCGTCCGTGGATGCGGCGGGTGAGGGGTCCACGCCGAGCGTGATATTTCCACCGGCCATGGCCCTACGCTGCCGGATTGCCGAGCGGTATCTTTCGGCCCGGACCTCCGGCATGTCCCTGACAAGTCTTGAGTACAGGTTGTAGATTGAGATATCCACCGAGAGCTTTTTAACGATATCCGGCACAGTGCCGAAGGGGACCGCGTATCGCCCGGCGCAGTACGAGTCTATCTCGGCGTCGGCCTGCTCGATGGCCTCGTCTACCCTGCCCTGGTTTACCGAGCCCGTGGCCTCGTCGTCGGTGAGCTGCACGATAAGGTCTTCGGGCAGCATTTTTTTAATGTCGTCAACCGTTGAGTACGGCATCTTTGGTTTCCTTTCCTCTCAGTCGTAAGGGGGGTTTTGAAAGGGGGACAAAGTCCCCCTTTCACCCATTAAAGCCAGGGCAGAACGAGGAGTTCCGCGGAGCCCCTCCACTGGTTGGTGGCGCCGCTTGCGTCGCGCTCGTTGATAAGTATCTCCCTGGCCGCGCTCTCAAGCTCCGGCGAAACGACCAGCAGGCTGGGCGTTATCCCCAGGGGCTTGCCCTCGCTGTCCTTAAAACCCATAATCGCGGCGCGTGCGGCGCCGTAGTTGGTGGCGTCTAAGGTGTCCTTGGAGCCGTAGGCCAGCTGCCAGAGGCCGTAGCCGGCGTTGTCGCGGCGGTCCACGCCGTAGATGTACTTCTTGCGCATGAAGGCCGACTCGTCGTCGGGCCTGTCCTTGGAGACGAACTCCACCTCGCGCCTGGACTGGAATATGAGGGGCTTGATCTCCCTTGATGCGTCCAGGAGGAACCACGCCGTGCCGGAGCCGCCGCCGAAGTTCGAGGCCGTGCCGCTGCCGACGGGGTGGTCGGTGTCGAAGAAGTACTGCCCGTCGTAGCAGGTCTTGGTAAAGCCGTCCTTGAGGAGGCCGGCCACCAGCTCGTCGGGGTGCTGGGCCGCGGCCCTTCCGAGTTCGGCCACTATGGGCCTGTATACGCCGATCGCGTCGTCCTCGATGTCGTTGCGGTCCACTTCGATGGTGACCTCCCAGTCCTTGTTTTTAATGGTGTAGGACTGGAGCGTGAGGTTCTTTATCTGCCGCTCGCCGACCCACTCCCTCATCTTCGGGAACGCGCCCAGCCACGCGTAGGTCTCTTCCCTCACGCTTGAGGGCACGACCATCGCCATCTTCTGGAAGGTGGACTTTACGTTTGAGAAGGCCTCGTTGAATACCGTTGAGAACCCTCTGTAAACCGCCTGAAGCGATGCCTGATTGACTATCATTTGTCTTGTCTCCTTTTTCTTTTTGGGGGATACACAAAGGGGACAAAGTCCCCCTTGTGCTCCTAGTTAAATTTCACCCAGACTCCGTCGGCCTCTACTTCGAAGACCGTTCCGGCCACCGAGCGCGTGCCGGTGCCGTCGGTCTTCGCGACGGTCTGGTCGTCAACGATGTAGCAGTCCGAGCCGATATCGGCCCCGGTTATCTCGTCGCCGCCCGAGGAGTTTTCGAACTTGAAGACTCCCTTGCGGACCTCGACGCTGATGTCACCGGCCGAACCGGATGAGTTGTCGGCCTGGGACTCGGCCCTTCCGAGGCCGAGGATGTCTGTTGCCGTGGCCCCGGGCGTTGCGTTTCCGCTTGCGTCGCGCGCAACGAGCGCGCCTGCGTAGATCTTTACCGATGCGGCTACCGGCACCAAGATGATGTTTCCGTCCCTCATCGATGTGCTCCTGTCAGCGCTTAAAGCTGCCATTTCTTATTCCTCCTTTTTGGGGCGCAGTGGGGATTTCATCCCCCCTACGAGACCCCCCTGTTAAATTTGTTAAAGGTCTTGGACGAGACCATCAGAAGCCTGTTTACCGAGAGCTGAAGCGGGCCCTCGGCCCCGTACGTAACCTGCGTCTTGAGGGCGTGCAGTTCACCCTGTGGAACTATGACGGGCGCTTTTGCCACGAAGGTCTTAAAACCCTCGGGGTCGCGCTCTGCGTAGGACGCCGCCCAGTCTTTCTGTGCGGGCGTTATCTTTCCCGCCTTCATTGCCTCGGCAACGAGGGCTTCGCCTTCTTTCGCGGATAGTCTGCCCCTCAGCTCCGAGACCTCTTCCCTCAGGGCATCAAGCTCTTTGAGCTGTCCTTGCGCCTGTTTCATCGCAACGATGGTGCCCACGGCCTCCGAGACTGTGGTTTCCTGGCCGAGGCCGAGCTCCTCGAGGATCTCCCCGGTGGCAACCTTAGTGACTGCTGCCTTGAGGGCCTCGATGGCCTCGATGGCCTCGTCCTCGGAAGCGTTGTCGCTCAGGCCGAGGGCGTGTAAGAGTTTTTCCATTTTCTTTGCCTCCTTCCTTAATGGTTCAGGGGTCATAGACCCCTTCGCTCCGGGCAGTGCCCGGTTTACTACCGGCACCATGCCGTCTATTGCCGGTGTATTGGTGAGCGCGGCGCTCAAAAGTCTTGCCACGCGGTTGTCCGATATGCGTTTTAAAAAGACCGGCGAGAGGTAACGGTACTCGCGGTTTCGAAAGTACTGCACCGCGCGCGGGGTCCATTC
>DAOUWH010000014.1 GCA_030667205.1 Nitrospirota bacterium | reverse complement strand
TGGAGGAATCATAACCCGGGCATGTCCGATGAGTTGGTGTTTCTTTAGGATGGAGTCGTTGCCTGTCTGTGCCGTTAGCGATGGATATATGGTCGAAGCTAACAGAAAGAGCGACACCAGCAAGGCAGGGATCAGGTAGAATTTTTTGGTCTTTTTCATTGGTTATTTCCGGAACTTTATCGTTAGCTGCCGCAAATAATTTATATATTTTAATTTGCCCTTATAACTAACTAAACTTCCACGAAACGGGGCAGGTTGGTGAAGAGGAGGTATGATTTCGTCCTGAGGTCAAAGAGCCTTTCGGCGGCCTCTTTGTAGATGCCCATCTGAAAGCCGTATTTTTCGATGAGCGCTGGGACCTCGCCATCTCTGACAGGGAACGTCTTGTAGTCGTATATGGCGGCCATGTCCGGCTTTATGATAACCCTGTCTATACGCCCTTTAAAAATATTTTTCCCCTTCTCAAGCACAAAGGGAAGCTCGGCGTAGGAATTTTTAGAAGGCAGGATAATCTCGTCCATGAGGCCCACGCGCTTGAGGTTCAGCATATCGCCCAGTACGGTCTTTATGATCTCGGCGTCTTTTATGCCCTCGCGGGAAAGCAGGAACTCGGCCCTCTCGGTTATGCTCCGCTCCATGAGCAGCCCTTTTGAAAGCTCCTCGAAGAGCCTGTGCATTACGCGGCCAACGGTAATCCAGTGCTCGCCGTGGCCTGTGCCGGCCTCGGTCTCGCCGGTGACATCCAGCCACCTCGGCTTGGGGGTGTAGGCGATAGGCTCTGTGTAGGCTGGGGCGTCGACGAAACGGCTGGCATCCGCAAACTCAAGGCCGCCGCCTGAGCGCTCTTTAATATCCTCTTCCTGAAGCACCTTCAACGGCATTGATTTGCCGGATGGCTCCATGATACCGAACGCATCATCCAGGTACGAGAGCCTGCCCGTAAGCTTACCCTCTTTATGCGAGCCAAACATCATGAGGTAGTCCCTTGCCCTGGTAAGGGCCACGTAGAAGAGGCGTTTTTCCTCCTCTTCGTACTTGCGGAGGTTGATCCTGAACGTCTCGTCTTTTGCCCTCTTTGCCGAGTCCTCTTCGTAGCCGAAACTTATCTCCCCGGCATCGTCGTCTATGACTACGGGGCCGCTCCGGGGGCGGATGCTCTCATCGAGCGAGGGCACAAATACCATGGGGAACTGAAGCCCCTTTGCCGCGTGTATCGTAAGTATCCTTACGGCGTCCATCCCCTCTGCGTTTATGTTCGCCTTGGGGACCTCCGTCGTGTGTCTCTGTCTCAGGAGTTTTTCCCTTATCTCCACTGGCGAAAGCCCCGCGCCCTCGTAGGCCTCGACAAGGGCGATGAACTTCTTGATGTTGGCATGCCTCTGGGGCTCCCAATACCTTGCCCACGCGCCGCTTTCGGTAAGCGCCTGCTCAAGGACGACGGACAGCGGCGTCTGTCCGCTCTTTTCCGTCCACCCTCTCAGGAGTTCCGCGGCCTCCCTGAGCCTCCTGGCGTCGGAGTCAAGGAGTTTTTCGATCACCGGCGTCCTGCTCCTTAAGAGCCTGGTAAGGGTCGGAGGATCTATAGAGAACAGCGGAGACCTGAAGACCGCGAACAGGCTGTAGAGGTCTGTGGGGTCCGTGATGAACGAGACAAGCTCCCTGAGGGCGGCTACCTCGGGGGCGTCGTAGAACCCTATGCCCTTGAGCATCACAAAGGGGACACCTTCGACCCTCAGGGCGTCCTCAAAGAGCGCCAGGTGGGTCCTGCTCCTTAAGAGCACTGCCATGTCGCCAAACCGGCATGGCCTTTTCACGTCGTCCTCGTCGTATATCTCATGGCTTCCATGAAGGGCGCGGATCGCCCGTGCCAGTGTGCGGGCCTCTTTTGCGCGTGTCTCTTTTGTATGCTCTTCGGCCTCAAGGAGCACAAGCTCCACGGAGCCCTCGCCCTGCCTTGCGGCCTCAAACGGCGTGTAGTTGGTCATCCAGCTCTTAAGTAGCCCCGCAGGCATGATGTGCGCAAAAAGCGCGTTTACGAAATCCACGACGGCGGGCAGGCTCCGGTAGTTCTCCTTTTCCTCGACGAAATGGTATTCATCTCCGAGCCAGTGCTTAAAGGTCTCCTTGGCGTTATGGAATACGCTTACGTTTGCGCCCCTGAAGCGGTATATGGACTGCTTTTCGTCGCCTACGAGGAATATTGTGGGAATCTTGCCGTGGTCCCTCTTTGCCCCGAGCCCGGAGCGCCACTCCTCGGTGAGTTTCTCGATTATCTTCCACTGAAGCGTGCTTGTGTCCTGAAACTCGTCCACCAGTATGTGGTCGGTGTGCTCGTCGAACGCATAGAGTATGTTGTGCCACTCCGGCCCCCGCGAGAGCGCCTCGTATGCCATGAGTTCGAGGTCCTGAAAGTCCACGAGGTGTCTTTCGACCTTCTTTGCGCTGTATTTTTCGAGACAACGTACGTACAGGGAGAAGACATTCAATGCCTCGCCTTCGAGAGCGTGGCCTGCGCTCAGCATCATCTCGGGGTAGGGCCTTTTCCTGTGGAGTTCCTCTAAAACCCTGCGCACCGAGTCCCAGCCTTTTACGCCCCTGCTGCTTATCATGTGGAAGAAGCCCGAGGGATTGTCCCTCTCTTCGTGGAGGCTTTCGTAGACGGACTCGACCCATAGCTCGCGTGCCTGAAGTTCGTCCGTTACACTATGCGAGGGGTCGAGCCCGAGCTCGATGGAAAACCTTTTAAGCAGCCTCAGGCAAAAGGCATGTATCGTGGATATGCGCATCAGGGGCACCTTGCCCCGGATTTCATCGAGGAGCGTGGGGTTTTCCCTCTCGAGGATGCTTAAAATCCTCTGTTTCATCTCCGCGGCGGCTTTTTCCGTGAAGGTGATGCACAGGACCTTTTCTACCTCCGAGCCCTGCTCTATGAGGCTGATGTAGCGGCGTGCGAGTTTCTCGGTCTTGCCCGAGCCCGCCGGCGAGGAGATGATCACGCTCTTTTGGGTATCCAGATACCTCTCGCTCATACGGCGTTCCCCTGTATGTACGGGCAGTAGGGCCTTTCGTGGCAGTAACGGCAGGAGGCCTCGCTGAGGGGGTGGGCTTTAAAATTTCCCTCGCGCATTGCCGAGACGGTGGAGTCGAGGTATAAAAGCGCCGACTCGATAAAATAATCCAGAGTGCGGCCTTCTCTCCGGTCTATGCGGTTTGGCACGCGGTTTATCCGGATGTCCTTGAGCGAGTATATGCCAACGCTCTCGGGGCTTCCGGCACCCTCTGCCTTTAGCAGGGCCGCATAGATAAAGGGCTGGAGCGTGGCCCCGTGTCTGAGGGTGCGGGTGCTGCTGAGGCTGGCACTGCCGGTCTTGTAGTCCAGCACAAGTGCGTCGCAGCTGTTTTTAACGTCAATGCGGTCTACCTTCCCCTTTAGCTTTATGCCCGGAAGCGGCTCGCCCGAGACCTTGTATTCCGCTCTGTCAAACGTATAGCCCTCGGAGGCCAGGGCCTCCTCAAGCTCGTAGATCTGGGGAAGTACCGCAAGGAAGGACTCTTTAATCAGGGCCTTGAAGTAAGGCTCGATCGGCCAGCGCCCAAGCACCTTTTTAAGGACCGACCCGGCCCTCCGGGTGAACGCCTCGATGCCCTCCAGGGGCGGGCCTATAAGATTTTCCATGACCTCATGGACGATGCTCCCGATGGTCCTGGGGTCTACCTCGTATTCTCTTATCTCCGGCGGCTCAAGCTTCAGGACCTTTTCTATGAAAAATCTCCTCGGGCATGCCCTGTAGGCGTCTATGTCGGTTACATTAACGGGCGACTTCCTGCGGTATCCCTTTATGCCCGCTATCTCGCGGAGGCTGGCCGCCAGGGGTTCTCCGGCCCGCCTGGTAAGGGCCTCTTCGGACGAGAAGTCGCCGAAAATTTTTTCCATAGTTGCATTTCCCCCCCGTAGATAGAGGGAAGGGAGAAAGAGCTTGTCGCCCTCCATCGAAGGGTAGCTAAGGCGCAGGTGGCCTGCCGTGGAGACCAGCCTCCGGAAAATGTATCCCTGTAGCCTGAGGTGGCGGTGCATGTCACCGAGCCCGAGCCGTGCCCTCACGCTGTCGGGCAGGAGGAGGTCCATCTCGGGCCTTGCGGGCAGGTCTCCGTCCTTGAGTCCGCCAAGATACAGGTAATCCGGCTCAAGCCCCCTGAGATCCCTTATATTGCCGACGTGGATGCCCGGTGTCTCCTCCTCGGCTACACTTTCTGGCTTAAGATAGTTTTTAAGGGCGTCGGTGAACCCCCGGAGGTCGGTGGGCTGGATGCCGGGCACCGAATCAAGCACGTTAAGTGCCTTTAAAACCCCTTCATAACCATCCGGTGTTTCCTCATCCGGCGAAAAATCCAGGGCCTTGAGGACTTCAAGTAATACATCAATAAAATTGCTATAACTGCCCTTATTAGCGATATTATTAAAGGGAGTTAGTTTTTTAAACAGTTCAATGCCTTCGGACTTCAGGCCGAAGGTCTTAAAAGCCCTGAGCCAGGAGTCCTTTCCCCTTACGGTGCCAGCCTCAAGCGAGATATTGGGGGTGGCTTTTCGGATGCCCTCGGGGATATTTTTGAAATAGGGTGATGTTAAAAATCTGGCCGTGGCGAGTCTGGGGAGGCCGTCCCTTACGGCCTCAAGGAGGCTTAAAAGGTCTTTTAAAGGTCTCCGGTCCGGCGGCTCAGGGGAGTAGGGGATGCCGTATCTGGTGAAGACCCTGTGGAGCATATCCCGGTATTCGGAGAACTTTGGGAAAGCCAGATACACGCTGTCGAGCTCCCTGAGCCTGCCCGATACGAAGGAGCTTTTTATGTGCCTTGCGATGCCTTCTAACTCCTCCTCGCGGGATGCGCCCGCCGTGTAGTCGAGGGCGGGCTCGCCGTCGGGGGAGGGCAGCAAGACGGGTTCTACATCAAAATGCTTCTCGACATCCTGGGAGCAGCAATGCGAGAGGTCGTCGCCGGAGTGGCTTATGGGTATGGATATAAGGGTCTTTGAGGCGTTCGAGATAAGGGCACTGAGGAAGTGAAACTCCGCGGGCGTGACCTCGTAGAAGCCCTCGAGCACCAACACCCTGGGTTTAAGGGTCTTTTGGGCGATGGAGGCCGCATGCACAAGGACGTCGTCCTCGTCCACGGCGCCTGCGGCCTTGAGGGCCTCGCCGTAGCGGGCGAAAATGTCGAGGGCGTCAAAGGCCCGCGAGGATACCTCATCGGGGATGTCGAGTTCTCCGAAGATATTTTTAAACCTGAGGCGTATGGAATCGATATCCTCCTGTGGAAAATGGTTTTTCATGTCGCTTATGAATTTCGAGACGATGGTTGAAAGCCCCATGCCGTGCTCGGTAAGCCCCGAGATTACAAGCGGAACGATTTTTTTACGGAATAAAAGCCCGTCGTTGTGCCGCGAGTAAAGCCTCCGTGAAAACTCTCTCAGGGTCGCCATTTGGGGGGGGATGTAGCAGGGGCCGCCAACCGTGTGGAACTCTTTCTGGAAGTGCCCGAGCATGTGCCGGGTGGGGGCGAGGTAAAGAATATCCGAATAATCAGGGCCTTCGAGTCCCCCGATGGCTTTTTCTATAAGGGTTTTTCTGAAGTCTCTGTTCCCGGGCGGGATGAGATAAAGCTCTATTTTCATGACTTAGGATAAATTATTGAACTGCTCTTATTCAATAATATGTTCTATTCCCGTCATTCCCGCGGGGCGGGAATCCAGTTATATATTCCTCCCCCTTGACGGGGGGGTAGGTGGGGGTGATTTAATCATTTATACGCTTTAATAGAAAAACTTTTCTGTAGTTTAAAAAAACTTCTTTGCAATTTTTCTCAGTAGCGGCTCGCGCCTCCGGAGCGCGCCGTGGGGGCAGACCTCAAGGCAACAGTAGCACCTTATGCACCTGTCGTAGTCGAAACTGAGCTTTTCCCTCTCGATTCCGAGCGCACTGGCCGGGCACATTTGGGCGCACTCCTCGCAGAGCTGGCAGGCCTCGTCCACACACTCGGGGCGCACGGTCAGGTGGCGGCGCAGGAACCCCTTTAAAAATCCCGGGCCGAACACCAGGTGGTCTTCTGGAGGGACAACGAAGTCCTTTACCACGGGCAGTGTGCCCTCCAGGGAGTAATCCTCGGCTACGCCCATGCTCCGCGCGATGGAGTTTGTAAGGAGGGCGGAGGGTTCAAGGCCTACAATGCGGCAGACGACCTCGTCAAGGGCCGGGGCATTGCGGCTCCCCGCGAGCACCCCGAGCCGCCTCGGCGTGCCCCCCGTGCCGGGGCCGTCGCCTTCCATGGCCATGATGCCGTCGATCAGGCTTATTGAAGGAGGCAGGGCCTTATAAATCGATACCAGAAGACCGGCGAAGAGTGCCCTGTTCTCTCCGACCCGGAAGTGCCAGTCCGCCTTGCTCACACCCACCACGCAGCCGTAGAGGTTTTTAACCGCAAGCGTAAGCGCCATCTGCGAGTGGGTCTTGAGCTTCGGGAGGTTTATGATGGCGTCGGCGCCGAGGGCGTCCTCGGAGAGTTGCACGTCCCTGAACTCCTCCCCCGTCTTTGTCTTCCTCGGTAAGCCAAGCTCTTTAAGCGTAACGGGCATACCCTTCAAGGCGTCGGCGAGGCCGATGGCCTTTACTATTTTCTCAAAAGAGCCCATCGGCGGGCTGTCGCCAACAATGACCTTTGCGCCTTTTTCAAGTGCGTATTCGCAGGCAGCTTTAACCACAAGCGGATGGGTGGTTATGGCCTGCTCGGGCTTCGAGGCCGCAAGCAGGTTGGGCTTTATGAGGACTCTTGCGCCCTGAGATATCAGGCCGTTGTCGATGCGCGAAAGGATGTCAAAGACATCCCGCCTTAGCGCTTTATACTCATACGTTGACTCTCTTACAATGACCGGAACCACGCTTTATTGTATCAAGTCGGCAGATAAATTAACGCCATATGGTAGTGTGCTCTTGATGCCGATTAAGGCATGATGTAATATAAACCATGGCTGTTAGGATATCGGCAGGGAAGTTAAAGGGCAGAAAGATATGCCTTACCCCCGGTGCGCCGTCAAAGCACGGCGCCCTGAGGCCCACTTCCTCGAAGGTAAGGGAATCCCTTTTTAACATCCTTGCCCCCCGTATCAAGGGCTCTGTATTCGTGGACCTTTACGCCGGCACGGGGGCAATCGGCATGGAGGCTATGAGCAGGGAGGCCGGGACGGTCTATTACGTCGAGGCCGACAGAAAAAGGGCCGCCGCGATAGAGGATACTTTAAAGGATTGCGGATGCCGCCCGAAGGCGATTATTTTTAATTCGAAAGCAGAGGATTTCATAAAGCGCGCCGCTGTGGACGGGAAGGTTTTCGACATAGTGTTTCTGGACCCGCCTTACGCCTCCGGCGAGGCAGGGCCGGTGCTTGAGCTTCTGGGAAGTGGTAAGGTGCTTTCACCGGATGCCCTTGTGGTGGCAGAGCACGCAAGCAGGGAGACCCTGCCCGATGAGGTGGGGGTGCTGAGGAAGAGGAAATCCTACCGCTACGGCGATACGACACTTACGGTCATGGAAAGGACATCATAATGAAAAGACGTGCGGTATGCCCGGGCACTTTCGACCCGATAACCAACAGCCACCTTGACATCATCGAGCGTAGCCGAAGGATATTCGACGAGGTCATCGTTGCCGTCACGACGAGCCCTTCCAAGAAACCCCTCTTTTCAATCGAAGAGAGGCTGGAGCAGGTAAAGGACGCGGTGAGAAAGCTGGACAACGTAATGGTCGAGTCCTTTGACGGGCTTCTTGTGGACTATGTGGTGAAGAAGAAGGGGATTGCTATCATAAGGGGCCTAAGGGCGGTGAGCGATTTCGAGTACGAGCTTCAGATGGCCCTGATGAACAGAAGGCTCAGCCAGGGCGTTGTGGAGACCGTTTTTATGATGCCGCCTGAGGAATATTCGTTCCTGAGCTCAACAATGGTTAAAGAGGTGGCTTCCTTTAAAGGCCCCGTAAGGGGGCTTGTGCCGAGGAAGGTCACTGAGGCGCTCCGCAGGAAGTTCAGAAAATAGACCGAGGCAACCATGGCGAAAGAAGCGTTGCTCGTAATAGATATGCTCAATGATTTTGTCATCGAGGGCGCGCCGCTTGAGGTGCCCGATACCCGCAAGGTAATTCCCGCCATAAAAAGAGAGATAGGGGCGGCAAGAAAAAAGGGAACTCCGGTCATCTACGTCTGCGATGCCCACGACACCGACGACAGGGAGTTTGCGAAGTTCGGATGGCCCGCGCATGCCGTAAAGGGTACAAAAGGCGCGGAGGTTGTTGATGAACTCAAGCCCGAAAAGGGCGACATTATTATAGGGAAGAGTACCTATTCGAGCTTTTACGGCACGGAGCTTGACGATACTCTCAAAAAGCTCGGGGTGGAGAGCCTCAGGCTTACGGGTTGTGTCACGCACATATGCATTATGTCCGCGGCCTCCGAAGCCGTATTAAGGGACTACGGCGTCTCGGTCGTCCTGGACGGCGTGGCGGGTCTGGCCAAGGAGGACCACGACGCCGCCATCAGGATTATGAAAAACGTCATTGGCGTCAAACTCGTCTGAGGAGACTTTAAAACATGCCGAAAAGCAGGAAAAAGAAAGCCAAAGAGTTTCACATCGCAAAGCCTGGTGACATCCTGAAGGGGAAGGTCACTGACGTATACTTCGAGCGTAGCCTCCGTGTGCTGAAGGCCAAGCGCGTAAATCCCGTGGTCAAGGCAGAGTTCATAGCCAAGGGCTTTCCCAACGGCTGGCCGTGGGGGGTGTTCGCGGGGCTTGAGGAGGCCCTTTGCCTGATGGAGCATTTGCCGGTGAAGGTGAGGGCCCTCAGCGAGGGCTCGGTGTTTTATCCCTGGGAGCCGGTGCTTGAGATAGAGGGCAGGTATCAGGACTTCTGCGTATATGAGACGGCTATTCTGGGCCTCCTGTGCCAGGCCTCGGGCGTTGCCACAAAGGCCGCGAGGTTTAAATCCCTTGTAGGCGACAGGCTGCTGATAAGCTTTGGCGCCCGGAGGATGCACCCGGTCATTGCGCCCATGATAGAGCGAAACGCCTTCATAGGCGGATGCGACGGCGTGGCCGTGGTCAAGGCCGGCGAGCTCATCGGAGAGCACCCGATGGGCACCATGCCCCACGCCCTGATACTTTGTTTCGGCTCTACCGTGGAGGCTTTGAAAGCATACGACGAGGTGCTTGAGCCCACATTCCCGAGGGTCGCGCTTATAGATACCTTCCTCGATGAGAAGTTCGAGTGCATTAACGTGGCAGAGGCCCTGGGTAAAAAACTTTACGGCGTGAGGTTCGACACGCCATCGTCGAGGCGCGGGAACTTCCCGCTGATACTCGAGGAGGCCCGCTGGGAACTCGACACGAGGGGATACGGGCACGTGAAGTTCTTTGTAAGCGGCGGCATCAAGGAGAGCGACGTGCCTTCCTTAAATCCCTTTGTGGAGGGCTACGGCATCGGCACCTCCATAAGCAACGCCCCGGTGGTGGATTACTCGATGGATATAGTCGAGGTGGACGGCGTGCCTCGAGCCAAGAGGGGGAAGCGCTCCGGCAGTAAAAGGGTGCTTGTGTGCCCGAAGTGCGGCAAGCGCTCTGTTGAGCCGAACATCAGGAAGAAGTTCGAGTGTCCCTGCGGCGGTACGTTCAGGAACGTGCTCGTGCCCGTGCTCAAGGCCGGAAAACATCTCATCAAGAAAAAATCCCCCGCCCGGATAAGGGCTGGAGTGCTGAAGGCCATTAAGGGCCTGCCCCTCGAGCGGGCCTGATGCCTTTTAGGAAGGGCTCGTTTTATATAGCCGCCGCAATACTCATCTGGAGTTCCCTCGGAGTGGTGATACGGCTCTCAGGGGTGCCCACCCATGTGCTGATATTCTATTCCGCGCTGGTGTCAACGGCGATATTGTCTTTCGTGATGCCCCTTAAAAAGTACCGCGCGCTCGTGCCCGGGGGCCGGAGGTTCTTTTATCTGCTGCTTCTCGGCCCGATACTCCTTGCGAACACGTTCTTTTTTTTCTATGCCTACAAGCATACGACCATCTCAAACGCCATACTCACGCACTACATCGCGCCGGTGCTTGTGGCGCTGATGGCGCCGGTTTTTTTAAAAGAGACCATTACGAGGAGAGTGGTGCTCTCTATCGTGGTGGCAAGCATAGGGCTCTGGGTGTTGCTGGGCATGGACCCGGCCGGGATATTTTTGAAGGGCTGGCAGGAGCCCGGAAGCGATGCCATGGGGATTGCGGCGGGGCTGATGTCCGGGGTCGCGTATGCCGTACTGATACTCGTGGTGAGGGCGTTTTCCATAAACCTCCACCCCGTGCCGATGTGCTATTTCCAGAACCTGATGATCATCCTGATACTCCTTCCGTTTGTGGCGTGGCCTCCGGCCGAGGCCCTCTGGACCTTTCTCCTCGTCGGCGTAGCGCATTCGACCATTGCGCCGATTCTTTATTTCAAAGGCATGCATTACGTGAAGGCCAACAGGGCCGCGATACTGGGTTATATTGAGCCTGTGGGTGCTATAATCTTTGGTATGATATTCCTGAGCGAATATCCCGGGGCCGTATCGCTTGTCGGCGGGGTCCTGATATTGTATTCAGGCTACCTTGCCCTGAGTAAAGACAATGAAGCGTAAAATATTACCGGTCTTGATGTTGTTTTTTGTCCTGGCGCTGGCGGCAAATGCCGCCCATGGGCAAGATGTACTTGAGCTCACTTTAGGCGAGGCCGTGGGCGCGGCGCTGAGCCGCAACCTGAGCGTCGAGGAAGAAGCCATCCTGAGAAAGTCGGCAGAGGCCGCGATACTGGAGGCCAAAGGAGAGTTCGACCCCACCCTGGGCGCGGAGATAAGCGCCACAAAAACCAAGGAAGCCTCGGTAACCTCTTTCGTCAGCTCCGATCAGGAGATGGTCAATTACGGGGCATCACTCGGCGGGAAGCTAAAGACCGGCACGGCCTATGAACTTGCGATAGAAGGCGCCAAGGTAGACCGGAGCGCAAACCCGTTTCTCCTGATAAATCCCTACTATCCATCGGATATTGTGATTACCATTACGCAACCGTTGTTGAAGGGCCTGGGAGTGAAGGTGCAGGAAAGCAGGATTCGCGCTGCCGAGGCAGAGTCCGAGGCGGCCCGGCTCAGGGCCGAGCACCGGGCGATGGGGGTCGTGGCAGAGACGGTCTCGGCATACTGGGAGCTGTATTTCGCAAGGGCCAATCTCGATGCTGCGGAGATATCTCTCCGGCTGGCCGAAAGCACCCTTGAAGCGGTAAACGCGAGAATAGAGGCAGGCACGCTTGCCCCCGTGGAGGTTTTTAAGGCAGAAGCAGAAGCCGCCATCCGGGAGGAGAAGTTTTTAGGCGCCCGCAAGGCGGTATTCGATGCCGAGGACGCCCTGAGGGCCATAATGAACACTACGGACTGGTATGCCGAGATAGTGCCCGTGGAGGTCCCGCCCGAGCCCACCCCCGAAGCGCCGGTGCTGGAGGGGCTGCTGACCGATGCGTTTGAGAACCGCAGGGATCTGAAACAGGCCCGCTCGGAGCAGAAAAGCCAGGAAATTTTAAGGGATTACTATAAAAATCAAAGCCTTCCGGAGCTGGACATCATAGGCAGCGCCGGCACAAGCGGGCTTGGATCGAGCTACGGCGACGCCCTCGAAAGCGCGGGAGAAGGCGATTTCTATTCATGGAGGGTCGGGCTGGCCCTCGAAATACCTCTGGGAAACAGGGCCCTGAAGGGCCGGTACCTGAGGGCCAAGCACGATGTCGAGTTGGCCTCGCTCAGGGTGAAAGCGCTCAGGCAGGAAGTTACCGTTGAGGTAAGAGAGGCCCTGAGGGCCCTCCTGCTTGCCAAGGAGTCCATAAGGGCCTCTGGCCGGACAAAAGTGGCCTCCGAAAAGAGGCTTGAGGCCGAGGAGGAGCGCTTCAGGCTCGGCATGGCCACGCTGAACGACGTCTTAAGGTTTCAGCAGGAATATGCGGACGCGCTTTCGTCCGAGAAACGGGCGATAACGGATTATGCCGGGGCCTCGGTGATGCTCAGGCGCGCGACCGGGACGCTTTTACCACCCGGGGGGCATTAGCCGGCATGTCAAGGAAATTTTTTGTAGCCGCGGGTGCGGTCATTTTTCTTGTCCTCCTCGGCATCCTTTTCCTCTCAGGAGGCAACGGGGCCGGGCCTGAATACAAGACCTTGAGGATTTCAAAGGGAGACATCACGGATTCGGTCTCTGCCACAGGCAGGGTGAGTCCCGTTGTCTCCGTCTCCGTCGGCACGCAGGTGTCGGGCACCATAAAAAAGATACACGTCGATTACAACGACGTAGTAAAGAAGGGCCAGGTGCTGATAGAGCTTGACAAGGCGGTCTACGAATCCCGGGTCAAGGAGGCCGAATCCGAGCTCAAGGCCCGCCGTGCCCAGCACGAGCGTGCGAGCGTGGAGTTCCTCAAAGAAGAATCCGAGTTCAAGCGGATCGAGGAACTTTTTAACAAAGGTTTCATCTCAAGGAACGAGTACGAGACCGCAGACTACGGAACACGGGCAGGCAAGGCCTCCGTGGAGGTTGCACTGGCGGAAATGCAGAGG
>DAOUWH010000129.1 GCA_030667205.1 Nitrospirota bacterium | reverse complement strand
GCTGCACGGTGGCCAGCACCAAGTGCGACAGGCCCTCCTTGGAGCCGATGGAGACCACGGCCTCCTTCTCCGGGTCTATGTCCACGTCGTAGCGGCGCTTGTACCACTCCGAGATAGCCATCCTTAGCTGGGTGATGCCCTTGGAGGCCGAGTAGCGATGGTTATGGGGCTTTTTTGCCGCCTCGCACAGCTTGTCTATGACGTGCTTGGGTGCGGGAAGGTCGGGGTTTCCCATGCCCAGATCAATTATGTCCTCGCCCTTGCGCCTGGCCTCTATCTTCAGGGCGTTTACAATGGCGAACACATACGGCGGAAGCCTTTTAATCCTGTTAAACTGAAACATTGCCTGTATACATCTCCTCCGCGTTCATCGAACTCCTAACCAGCGGCCCCGAGGCCACGGACCTAAAACCCATCCCGAGGGCCTGTTCCCTGAGCGCCTTGAAAATCTCCGGTTCGATATATTCTACAACAGGAAGGTTTTTCTTTGTAGGCCTGAGGTACTGCCCGACGGTGAGGAGGTCGCAGCCCGCGCCCCTTAGGTCCTTGAAAACCTCCAGCACCTCTTCAAAACTCTCGCCGAGGCCGAGCATCAGGCCCGACTTCGTGTTTGTCTCAGGCGACAGCTCTTTTAAACGCCTCAGGAGTCCTATCGAGCGGTTGTAATCGGCCTGCGGCCTCACGGTCGCGTAGAGCCGGGGCACGGTCTCCACGTTGTGGTTGAAGACGTGGGGCTCTGCCGAAAGCACCCTGGAAAGGGCGTCCTTGCTCCCTCCGAAATCAGGGGTGAGCACCTCGACCCCCGCCTCCGGCAGATGTTTTTTAATCTCCCTTATCGTCTCAGCGAACTGCCCTGCGCCGCCGTCGGGGAGGTCGTCCCTCGTCACGGAGGTTACAACCACGTATTTAAGGCCCATTTTCGAGGCGGCCTCGGCAACCCTCCGTGGCTCATCCTTGTCCGGCGGGAGAGGTGGTGCGGACTTTACCGAGCAGAAGCCGCAGTCGCGCGTGCAACTATCTCCCAGAATCATGAACGTGGCTGTCGGTTTGGAAAAGCACTCGGCCTTGTTCGGGCAGCGCGCCTCCTCGCAAACAGTGGAAAGGCCGTGGCTTCTGAGGACGCCTTTGAGTTCGTGGAGCTCCGAGAGGCTGTGCCGCCTCCTGAGCCAGCCGGGAAGCCTGGTCATTTCTGCCCTGTGCCTCTTACCGTCCTTATTATCTCGCCAGCTATCCTGTCAAGTGGCATCACCTTTTGCACCACGCCGGCCTTTATCGCCCCGGCGGGCATGCCGAAGACCACGGCGGTCTCCTCCGACTCGGCGATATTGATGCCGCCTCTTGCAGCGACTTTCTTCATGCCGTCGGTGCCGTCGTTTCCCATGCCCGTCAGTATCACGCCCAGCATGCTGCTGCCATAGAGGTCCGCGGCAGAGCGCATCATGATGTCCACCGAGGGCACGTACATGTCCTCTTGGGCTGCCCTCTTGAGGCCGACGCGGATCTTGCCGCCGCGCCTTTTAAACGACATGTGGTATCCGCCGGGACAAACAAGCACCTTCCCGTTCTCCACGGCATCGTCCTGCTCGGCCTCTTTGACATCAAGGCTGCAGAGCTTGTCGAGCCTCTCCGCAAGCGACTTTGTAAACCCCTTGGGCATGTGCTGGCTGATTACCACCGCGGGGGAGAAATTATTCGGAAGCTCCGTAAGCACAAGCTGAAGCGCAGGGGGCCCTCCGGTCGAGGAGCCAATGGCCACTAGCCTTATGCCGGCCTCTCCGGGGCCGTACTTCATCGGCTTGCCGGTGGCCTCCCCGTGGAGGCGGCGGGCCTTTGTAAGGGCCTTGAGGTTGAAGCCGCTTACCCCCTTGACTTTCATCAGGAGGTCTTTTTCTATGCTTTTGAGCTCTACAGAGGCCTTTGCCGTCGGCTTCGCGATAAAGTCCACGGCCCCAAGCTCGAGGGCCTTAAAGACCGTCTTGCTATCGCCATAGGAGCTGACCATAATGACGGGCGTGGGGTTCTGCTGCATAAGCCAGCGGAGAAAACTGAACCCGTCCATCTCGGGCATCTCAAGGTCGAGGGTTATCAGGTCGGGCTTGAGCTTAAGGGTCTTGGCTATGGCGTTGATGCCGTCGGGGGCGATGCCCACTACCTCGACATCCTTTTCGCTTTCAAGCATGCTCTTTATGGTCTGCCGGCTGAACGCAGAGTCGTCGACAACAAGGACCTTTATCTTCCTCATCGTTTCCAGAGCATCCTGTAGAGATTTTCATCCGACATCGAGGGGGCAAACTTCTTGGGCTTCTGGTACACCATATCGCTCTTCAGATGCTTAAGCGTAAACGACGTGGTTATGTTGATCAGAGACTCCGCATGTCCCAGGAGAAGGTAGCCTCCGTCGTTCAGCCTCTGGTAAAAATTATACACCAGTTTCTTTTTCGAATCGGGGTTAAAATAGATGAGGACGTTTCTGCAGAAAATAATGTCCATCACGCCGATGAGCTTCACCTTTATCGGGTCGAGCAGGTTGAGGTAGTTGAAATTGACGAGCGTCTTCACCTCGTCAATTATCCTGTAGCCGTCGTCCTCCTTGATAAAATATTTATGTAGGTAGTAATCGTCTATCGACCTGAACGAGTTCTTCCTGTAAAGGCCTTTCCTTGCGGTCTGCAGCACTCTCCTGTTGATGTCGCTTCCGAGTATCTCTATATCGAAGCCACTGAACATGCCGCCCTTCTCCATGAGGAGCATGGCGAGGGTATATGGTTCCTCTCCCGAGGAGCAGCCCGCCGACCATATTCTGAGTTTTTTACTGGTCTTGTTCGCCGCGAGCATTTCCTCGCTGATCTCATCGCTGAATGCCCTGAGCTGGTTCATCTCCCTGAAGAAATACGTCTCGTTCACGGTAAGGATGTCCACTATGGCAGCCATTTCCTCTTCCTTGCGCCTGTCGTAAAGGAGGAACCTGTAGTAGTCCCGGAAGTTGTCGAACATGTGGAGCTTCAGCCTCCTGTTAAGCCTCCGCTCTAGGATGTATACCGAAGACTCGTCGAAGTATATGCCGCAGTAATCCGATATCAGGTCCCTGAGGAGCCTGAAGACGTCTTCCGAAAGCGGTATAAGTTCTTCCTCGTCAAACACTGAGGTACCTCTCTATGGTCTTACGCACTACAGTATCCTGCTCGGTGTCATAAACCTTTCCGAGCTCTCTTTTGATATGCTCGTCCTTGCGCCCTCCGAGCGCCTCGACTGCCGCCACCCTTGCGGCCCAATCGTCGTCGCTCAGGAACGGAATCAGGCTGGACTCCACGTCATCGAAACCAGCAAGTGAAGTTATCGCCGTCCTCTTTACCTCGGCGTCCCCGGACCGAAGCATCTTCAGCAGGACTGACCTCACGTCTTCGCCGCCGATTTTTCCGAGCGCGGTGATTATGGAGGTTACGACAAAACCGTTCGGGTCCGAAAGCATATCCACGAGGTTCGGCACCGCCTTTTTCGCGGACATTATCCCAAGCGCCCTTGCGGCCGCGACCTTCACCATTTCATCCGTGTCCTTCAGAAGCAGGCACAGCGGTTCTACCGCCACGGCGGCTCCTGCCGAGCCGAGGCTCAATGCGGCAGATGCTCTGATGTCGGAGTCCTCGTCGGTAAGGGACTTTATGAGGCATGCCGCGGACTCCTCTGTCTTGATAGCCGCAAGCGCGCTAATCACTGCCCTCCTTACCGAGACATCCGCGTCCTTCTGGGCGAAGCAGAGCGCGGAGACCGCATCCTCAGAGGCAAGCTCGCCAAGGAGCAGCACCGCGTTCTTTCTGACGACAGGGTCTCTGTCCTCGATTATCCTCAAGACGTCCCCCATGTCAATCCCCTCCCTGAGCGCTCCGAGGGCTTTTATTGAAGCCTCCTGCACGTCTTCATAGGGGTCTGTGAACATGTTGAATAGACAGCCTATTGCCCTGCTGTCACCGATATTGGCCAGCGCAAGTGCCGCAATCGACCGTACGTGGCCGTCCTCGTCATTGAGGCGGGCAACCATGGTATCGTAGTAAACGGGCGAGGCCACTTTGGCCGCGACCTCGCATATAAAGCGCTTCATGTATGGGTCTTCGCGCTCAAACAGCGGAACAAGCACCTCGGGATTTTCCTTCCCAATATATATCAGGGCCTTTTTGACCTCGTCGGCATGCATTTGGTCCGCGGCCATCTCAAGCAGTGGGTCCAGGGCCCTTTTGTCCCTCATGATTCCGAGGAACAGTATTGCCGGCCCCCTGAGTGCCGACCTGCCGCTTGTGGCCTGTGCCAGGAGCGCCTCAATAGCCCTGTCGCCGAATACCTTTTTAAAGGACCTGACAAGATGTTCCTCGGGCACGCCCTTCTGGTACATCGTCTCCAGGGCGTTCAGGGCCTCCTTGCGAACCGAACTCGACTTGTCCTCGATGAAAGGCACGACCTTCTCGACGGTTGTTTCATCGGCCAGTCTGCCGAGGGCTTTAAGCACGGGCTCCCTGAGGGTTTTCTTGCCAAGCACCTCAATGAGTGCGGGTACGGCCCGCTTGTCCCCTATCATGCCAAGGGCGTCGGCCGCAGGGTATGCGGTCCAGAGGTCATCGCCATTGATAATGTCCACAAGGGCATCCACAGCGGTGGTCTCGCGCATGGTGCCCAGGTGCTCTACAGCCGAGGCCCTGACGTTTTCGTCCTCGTCTTTCAGGGCGTCTATAAGGAGCGGCAGGGATTTGGTGTCATGGATCTCGCCGATTATGTCTATAACGAACTTCCTCACATCATGGTTTGTCGTGTCGAACGCATCTATCAGGTAGTTTGTTACATCCTTGCCGAGCTTTGTAAGCGACTCTATGGCCGTGTTCCTGGCGCCGGCGTCGTCCTCAAGGTAAAGCAGCTTTATCAGTCCGTCTATGTACGCCTCGATTGCATATTGTCCAAGGAGGATGTCCACCGCGGTCTTCCGTACGCGCCAGCTTGCGTCCTGCATGGCCTTAAGAAGAAGCCTCACGTTCTCGGCCTGATCGGCCGCCTCGGCCCCCGGAGCCGCGAGCATCAGCACCGCCTCGCGCCTGGCCTCAACGTCTATCGAGCTGAGCTGTCTTTCTATGTCCATTACTGCGTGTCCTGCTTGCTGTTCTGCGTGACATCGAGCAGCATCCTCTCATCCCTGGAAAGGATGTTGTCAAGGTTCAAAAGTATCACTACCCTGTCTTCCTTCTTGCCAAGGCCGACCAGATACTCCGAAGCCAGGCCCTTGAATATC
>DAOUWH010000046.1 GCA_030667205.1 Nitrospirota bacterium | reverse complement strand
TACGCTTGTGGCGAGGCTCAGGATTATTGCCGCTATGAGGAAGGCCTTTTTCATTGTTTACACTGTTTACACTTTACCATTGAATTTTGAAGAAATAATGAAGTGCCAAATGCACTTTCAAACCGATATTTCAAGCCTTCTGCCGCATAAGTCCCCTTCTTGCTTGATTTTTTTAAGGAGGGAGCCAAGGCCCCCTCCTTTAATTTACCCTGGGAGTTTTTTTTAAAAAAGGGCTTACCGGCCGTAGGGGCCGCCACAGTAGCCGTAGCCGCCTCCGGCACGGGGACCGTAGCCTTTTTTACCGAGGCCCCTGCCGTAGCCACGCCCGGGGCCTGCCTTGAAGCCGCCCTTCTCACGGAGCTTTTCCCTGAGCTCTGCGATATCCTTCTCGATGGCCTCTGCCTTGGCCTCGTCTTCGGTGCGGTAGGCCTCCCTGAGGTCGAACCTCTTTTCGTGGAGCTCACGCCTTACATCGGCGGTCTCCTCGAGGAACTTCCCGGTGTCCTTGTCGGCATAGCCCCACATCGGGCCATAGCCCTGACCCATGTGGCCGCCGTAGCCCGGACCGCCGCCCCAACCGTACATATGGGCATAGGCCGTGGTGCCGGCCGCCAGAAGGGCAATAACTCCTATTGCAATTAGTGCTCGCTTCATCCTGTCTTCACCTCCTTTCGAATCCGTCCTGATGCTTCATAGCCTACAAGAACACTGTGAAGATGCATTGAAGAAATTATGAAAAGTTTATGAAGGCGCCATTGGCGCTTTTACCCCGATATTGAGACCGCAGGGGCAACTTGCGGGTTCATTGACTTTTATAAATCATTTTAGGTATTTACTATGTGGTACTTTATTGGAAAGTTGCTGAAGGACCTGGAGTCCAAACACTCCTGCGTCCTGATGCAGGACGCAGGAAGCCTTGCAAAAAAAAAAGCGCTGGGCGCAGCCACAAAAGACGTATCCTCGATAGCGAGATCCATCTCAAAGGCGGCCACAACAGACCTCTCCGACCTTATGAAAAAACGCACGGCGAGTGAGGCTGAAACAGAAGGAAAAGAGGCTCCAGGCCCTTAACCTCAGGAAGTATCAGGGAAGCTCAAACACTATACTGCAACAACTGAACGAGGTCGAAAAAACGCTGACAGGAAACAGGGTAAGGCTGAAAGAGATAAGAAGGCCGGACTTCGAAAGATTATTCAAGACAAAGAACCCCCTGTCCGAATTCCGAGAAACTGAAGTTCGCCCACAAATATCCGATAAGCCACGTGCGGCTCAAGCTGGAGAACAATCAGGTCCCGGCATAAGCGCCATTAACCGTCCTTCGCCTTAAACCCCGGGCTACCCTCGCAGCCGTAGCATCCCGCGCGGCGGAGCTTGCACTCGAAATTGACGCATATCACTTGCCGGCGAGTCACGGGGCCCTTTCCTGCCATGGCTTCGGTATCGGCTTCCGCTTCATGGCGGGGCCGCCTGTTTACTTTTTGTGAACGGGTTTTTCCTGCCCTCTTTGGCTTCTTCTTTACCGCCTGCATTATTGCTTTCGCACTACAACCAGAGTTCTTTTAATATCCGTCATCGGAAGCCCTGTCTCCATTGTCTCATACTCAAACGCCGCGCCTGAAAGCTCCTCTTCCACCTTCGGCCCCTTGCTAAGGACGAAAATGCCGCCGGGCTTAACGATATGGCCCGCCTTCTTTATAAAATCCCCGACGCTGAAAAGCGCCCTCGTAAGGGCGGCGTCTACCTCGATGCCCGCTACGTCCTCGACCCTGCTCTCGACGCATTCGATGCCCTCAAGCTTAAGCACCCTGAGCATGTGTCTTAAGAACGAGGACTTCTTCAAAGAGCTTTCAATGAGGAAGACCTCAAGCTCCGGCCTCATTATCTTTAAGGGCAGGCCCGGGAGGCCAGCCCCGCTTCCCACGTCCGCCAAGGAGTGTAAATCCGCCGGGAGCGCCCTGAGATAAAGGCACGAATCAATGAAATGTTTCACGATAATGTCTTCGTCCGTCCTCAGGGATGTGAGGCTGCAGGTCCTCCTCCAGCGCTTAAGCTCATGGAGATAAGTGCCAAAGGCGGCGGCCTGCGCGCCGGTAACGTCGAGCCCAAGGGTTTTAAAACCCTTTAGAAGGAGTTCACTTGACTGCAAGGCGGTTCCGTTTTATGGTGAGCATTATAAGTGTAAGGGCCGAGGGCGTGACGCCAGGGATGCGGCCAGCCTGCCCGAGGTTACGGGGCCTTACCTCCTCGAGCTTCGCAAGCTCCTCGCTTGAAAGTCCCTTTAGCCCCCTGTAGTCGAAGTCCGGGGGGATCTTCATGGCCTCGGAGCGCCTGAGCTTCCCGGCGGCCTCCATCTGCCTCTGGATGTAGCCGGCGTACTTGGTCTCGGTCTGCACCTGCTTTTTCGACTCCTCGTCGAGTCCTCTCTCCGGGGGCGAGAGGCCCTCGATCATTGAGTAATCCACCTCCGGCCTCTTAAGGAGTTGCTCAAGCGTGGCGGCCTCGGCAATCGGAGCGCTACCCACCCCGGCAAGGACGGGGTTTGCCGCTTCGGGCTTGACCCTTACGCGCCTGATTCGCTGAAGCTCCGAGGCGATGGCCTCGCACTTCTCTTTAAACTGCCCATAAGCGTCATCGGGGACAAGTCCTATTGTGAAACCCCGCTCCCTGAGCCTGAGGTCGGCGTTGTCGTGCCTGAGCAGAAGCCTGTACTCGGCCCTTGAGGTGAACATCCTGTAGGGCTCCCCTGTGCCTTTGGTGACGAGGTCGTCTATGAGCACGCCTGTGTACGCCTCGTGCCTTCCCAGCACAAGCGGCTCGCGTCCCAGGATCTTAAGCGAGGCGTTTATCCCTGCCATAAGGCCCTGCGCGGCGGCCTCCTCGTAACCGGAGGTGCCGTTTATCTGCCCTGCAAGGAAGAGTCCCCCGACGGGCTTTGTCTCAAGCGTGTGTTTTATCTGGGTGGGGAAGACATAGTCGTACTCCACCGCGTAGCCCGGTCGCACTATCTGGGCCTCCTCGAGCGCGGGGATGCTGCGGACGAGCCTGACCTGCACGTCGTGGGGCAGAGAGGTGGAGATGCCGTTTGCGTAGTACTCGTTAGAGTCGAGCCCCTCGGGCTCCAGAAACACCTGGTGCCTGGGGCGGTGTGAGAACCTCACCACCTTGTCCTCTATCGAGGGGCAGTAGCGGGGGCCGATGCCCTTTATCTTTCCGCCGTACAGCGGGGAGCGGTCGAGGTTATCGGTAATTATCTTATGCGTGTCCGGGTTTGTGTATGTTATATGGCACGGAAGCTGCGGGTTTGTTATCGCCTTAGTAGAGTATGAAAACGGAGGCGGCGGGTCGTCTCCGTACTGGGCCTCGGCGAGAGAGAAATCTATGCTGTCGGCCCCGAGCCTCGGCGGGGTGCCTGTCTTGAACCTTCCCATCTTAAAGCCAAGCTCCCGCAGCGAGTCCGACAGGCCCACCGAGGGGAGGTCCCCTGCCCGGCCTCCGGGCCTGCTCTCAAGCCCGATGTGCATGAGACCTTTAAGGAAAGTGCCGGTCGTCACTATAACGGCCTTACCCTCGTAAACGACTCCCGTGGACGTAAGCACTCCCTTAATCGTTCCACCCTCGACCACGAGCTTCTCTACCGTGGCCTGCCTGATATCGAGCCCGGGCTGTTCCTCAAGGGCCCTCCTGATGGCGGTCTTGTAGAGGGTTCTGTCGGCCTGCGCCCTCAAAGACCACACCGCCGGCCCCTTCGAGCGGTTAAGCACCCTTGACTGTATGCTTGCGGCGTCTGCGGCCCTGGCCATCTCGCCCCCGAGGGCGTCTATCTCGCGCACGAGGTGTCCCTTGGCAAGCCCGCCGATGGCGGGGTTGCACGAGAGCTGCCCGATGGTCTCGGCGTTCATCGTAAAGATGCAAACCCCGAGGCCCAGGCGCGCCCCCGCGAGGGCGGCCTCGCAGCCGGCGTGCCCCGCGCCTATCACAACGATGTCGTAACCCATTCTCTTAATATAAATGATTCTTTGGGGTGGTTCAAACCTCACCGCCTCGATGGCGCTATCCACCAATTGTAAAATACTAAATTCGAAATCCTAAATACTAAACAATATCCGCCTTCAAAATTCAAATGACCGAAACAGAAAAATGTTTATTTAGGATTTTGATATTAGGATTTAGTATTTGCTTAGGATTTCGATATTAGGATTTAGTATGTCGGCAAGGACCTCTGCACCCGTCCTCGCCCTGGGGCGGTAGAAGGGCCTGGAGGCAAGCCTGTGAAGCCTGACGTTCATCTTCTTTTCCTTCTGTATTCTGCGTGCCCTCCCAAGAAAAGTCCTCTTCTGCACCGGATTCGTCGTGGCGATGAGGACGTTGTTGTACGAGCTTATTCCCTCAAAGACGTACAGTTTCGGGAACACGCTGACGTAAGTGGCCTCCATGGAGGGGTAGGCGCTGTTCTTTTCCTCCGCCACGATATTTGAGACGACAACACCCCCCTCCCTGAGCCGGGCTTTGACCTCATCGAGGAACTCTACGGTGCTCAGGTGATAGGGGATCTCCCCCGTCTGGTAGGCGTCAAGAAAGATCATGTCATATGCGCGGCTTGTTTTCCTTAAAAAATTCCTGCCGTCGGCGATGTGGACCTTCAGGTTGTCCGTCTCATCGAAGTAAAAAAACCTGCGCGCCACATCGAGCACTTCTCGGTCTATCTCCGCCACGTCGATGCGGGCCGAGGGATAGTGCCTGCCCATGTAACCCGGAAGCGAGCCGCTGCCAAGGCCCACGAAGAGCATATCGCGGGGCTCGCGGCCGAGGAAGGCAAGTGAGACGAGCGAGACCTTCGTGTATTCGAAGAACAGTTTTAGGGGGTTTTTAAGATATATCCCGCCCTGCTTTTCGTCCTTGTTGCCCGAATAAAGATACCTCTTGCTTCCGTCGGCGTCTACGGCGACGACGAGCCGCTGGTAAGGGGTATCTATCTTATAGAGCACCGTGCCGTCCATGTCCTCAGTTGTCGAGGACGTCTCTGACGCTCTTCAGGAGCACCTCCGGCACCACCGGCTTAAGGAAGAACGTCGTGCCGTCCTCCAGGAGGCCCTTTCTGCGTACATGCTCTTCGGAGTAACCGCTTGTGAAGATGGCCCTGATGCCGGGGGACACCTTTCTTATTTCCTTCAGGACCTCTATGCCGCTTAGCCCCGGCAGTATGACGTCGAGCATCAGGAGCTTTATCTTTTTCCTGCTCTGGAGGAATTTTTCAACCGCGTCGTTGCCGTCCACGGCCTCTATTACCGCATAGCCGAACCCTTCGAGCATCTGCCTGACCGGCTTGCGGACGTCTTCGTCGTCCTCCACAAGGAGCACCGTCTCGGTACCGCCGGCGGGCGACAGAGGCTTTTCGGGCTCAACGTGTTCGGCCAGCGAAGGCAGGAGCGGAAGGAAAATGTAAAAGGCAGTCCCGAGTTCGGGCTCGCTCTCCACGTTTATATACCCTCCGTGCTGTTTGATAATGCCGTAAGCTATCGAGAGGCCAAGCCCCGTGCCCTTGCCCACCTCCTTGGTCGTAAAGAACGGCTCAAAGACCTTTGCCCTTGTCTCGGCGTCCATGCCCTCGCCGGTGTCCGTGAACGTCACCAGCGCATAGGGACCGGGCTTTGTGCTCCGGCGGCCTTCGAAGAACTCGGGACCAAGCTCAACGCGCGATGCCCCGATGGCCACCTGCCCGGTCCCGGGCATTGCGTCGCGCGCGTTTGTGGCGAGGTTTATAAGGACATGCTCGACCTGGTCGCTGTCGGCCATCACGATGAGGTCCTCCTCGGCAATCTCTGTCTTTAGCTCGACGTCCGCGCCGATGACGCGGACGAGGAGCCTTTCGATGCCCACCACGATATCGTTGAGCTTTACGGGCCTGGGGTTAATAATATGTTTTCTGCTGAAGGCAAGCAGGTTCTGCGTAAGGTGCGCCGCCTGCTCGGAAGAATTCAATATCTGGTTCACGTGCACTAAAAGCGGGTTGCTGGAGCTCATTTTTGTCTTCATTATGAAGGCGTAGTTCATTATCGCGGCCAGGCGGTTGTTGAAGTCGTGGGCCACGCCCCCTGCGAGCTGTCCCACTGCCTCCATCTTCTGGGAATGGCGCAGCTGTTCCTCGAGCCTCTTTTTCTCGGTGATGTCATGGATTATCTGGATGGCCGAGACCACATTGCCCGCGTCGTCTCTCATCGGGTAGGTCTTTGTCTCCACGTAAATGGAGTCCCCTTCACGAACGTGTGTATGCATGGCAGTGGCCGGCTCGCCGGTACTGAAAGCGCGCCTTGCGGAGCAGTCCACGCCCGCCTCGAAGCAGGGGCTGTCCCTGTGGTGGAGCATCTCGTGGCATCGCCTCCCCAAGACCTCCTCAAGGGGCAGCCCGGCATGCTCGCAGTAGGCCCTGTTGGCGGACACAATCCTGTATTCGGGGTCGATGACGATAAGCCACTCATCAACGCTTTCGAGTATGTTCCTGGTGAACTTCTCATTGCGCTGCCGCTCGCTGATCTCATCCTTGAGAAGTTCTACTGCCGACGCGAGCGCTGTTGTGCGCTCTGCGACCCGATGTTCCATCTCATCTCTGCCCTTTTTCAGCGCCTCCTCGGTCCGCTTGCGCTCGGTGATGTCGCGGAAATACCAGACCCTCCCGAAGTACTCCCCGCTTGCGGAGTTTACAGGGGATGAATAACGGTCGAACGTCCTGCCGTCAGTAAGCTCTATCACATCGCTGCTCGTCTCATTGACATTTTCATAAAGATACTGCACCCTGACGATAAACCCCTCAGGGTCGGCCAGCTTGTCCAGAACATACTGGAGAGCTTCCTCGTCCGACCTCGACTCCACAATGTCGGCGGGTATACCCCACATATCCAGAAAACGCTGGTTAAACGACACCCACTCCCCTTTTTCATCTACGACAAGAATCCCATCGAGCGACGTCTCCTGCTGAATAGAAAGCAAAAGGTTTCTGTATTCCAACTCATCCTCGGTCCGCTTGCGCTCGGTGATGTCGCGGGACAGCCCCACAAGGCCCCGGATGTTTCCATTTTCATCATACAGCGGGGTTTTAATGGTCTCCAGAATTATTTTGTTGCCGTCCTTGCCATCAAACTGCTCTTCCTTATGGATTGTTTTGTGTCCCTTAAAAACTTCCTCATCGCTCTTGCGGCAGGACCCGGCAAGTTCCGGAGGCAAAAGTTCTTCACATGCCTTGCCCAGCAACTCCTCCTTTGCCAGACCGATAAATTCGCAACATGCCTTATTGACCACAACATGGCGGCACTGGGCGTCCTTGAAATATGCCGGAAATGGGATAGACTCGACCAGGGTTTCAAGCTGCGAATATGTTTCTCTAAGCGCCTCTCCCCTTTGCTCCAGCGACTCCAGAGCGTAGCTGTTCATGAGAGCCACTGCAGCCATCTCGCTGAATGCCGCCGCTGTTGCGGCGTCATCATCCGTAAAGCCCACGGGCTTGTTGGCAAGCCCCATTATGCCCTTCACCACACCCTTGACCGTTAGCGGGGCGAACAGGACATTTTCAAGGCGCGCGTGCCCCTCGGGCATAAAGCTCGTCCACTCGCTTGAGGCAAAATCGTTTTCATAAACCGCTTTGCCGGTGCGGCACGCCTCTGCACGCAGCCCCCTTATAGGCATCGGGAGCGACGGGTCGACCGTACAGGGGATGCCTCCCGCCTCGAGGAACACTATTTCAACCCCAGTGCCGTCCTCGCTCAGGAGGCCGACGTAACCGGCTTTTGCCCCGATAAGGGCCTTGCAGGAGTCGAATATCGCCCTGGCCGAGTCTTCGAAGCTGCGGTACTCAAGGACGGCGCGAGAGCCTTCGAGGAGGCTACTTGAGAGTTTAAGGCTCCCCTTGAGGGTCTCCTCGGAAGATATGATAGATGACTCCGCCGTCTCAAGCTCGTCGATACAGCGGCGCAGTGCGGTCAGTTCCTGAAGGAGTTCTTCCTTTTTCATGCCTTGCCCGCCCGTGATTCCCTGATGCCGGGCCGGTGTTTCGAGTTTCCCCCATCCAGAACGCGGGGCAACAATAATATTTTAGCCCCTTTTGACCGGGAAGTGAATACCTAAAATGAAACTGCCGTTAAAACTGCACCTTGAACATCATCAGCGAGGCCAGCACTGTCGCGCCCGTCAGGACGATTATGACGATCGGGGCCACCATATACCCCAGGGTCCCCAGCGCAAGCCACTTTGCCTTTGTCCCCGTGCTTGTGGAATAGACGACCTCGCCCTTAAGTCCTCTCATGTCCTCGTAGATGAGGTATACGAATATCATCATGAACGGCGTATACAGGAGCGACAGCAGCCATCCGATAAAGGGCACCAGGCTGAGTCCTATGGAGACGATCCACACCAGAAGGAGCCTTACAAATACCGGCCCCCAGAGGCCCTTTACGTACTCCTTGCTCTTCAGCAGCGCGGTCATCCCCCTCAGGTCTTCCTTTGCCAGGACGAACAGGCAGAAAGTGAACCAGACGCCGAACAGGACGCCCGGGATTATAAACAGCAGGAAGCCGCCCACAACGATATATCCCATGAGCAGCGATATCCAGACAAACGAGCCGAGCTTCTGCCACGCCCGCCTGTAGGCGTCCTTAAAGCCGAGCCTCTCGTCCGCGACCGCAAACACAAATGCCCCCTGGCCCCAGAAACCGGTTATTACGGCGGCAATCGCGCCCACGACGGTCCCTCCGGTAATAAAGCCCGCGCGCAATGACTCTACCGCTATCCCAAGGAGCATTCCTATGCCGAAGAAGATGCCAAACGCCACCCCCGCGAAAACGTATGCGGCCAGGAGTATCAGAAGGAGAATGAGACGTTTCTTGTATATTTCGAAGGTGTTTTTAAAGAGGTCGCCGACGCCAATAATACCCGCACCGGCAGGGACGGCAGGAAACTCGTCAAACTCTTCCTC
>DAOUWH010000012.1 GCA_030667205.1 Nitrospirota bacterium | reverse complement strand
GTGGCCTACAGGGCGATTATGCCCACCACCCGGGGCAAGCGCCTCAGGAGGTTTCTCCTCGAGGGCCGCATCTCGGTGGCAACCTTCACAAGTGCCGCCACTTTCAGTAATTTCAGGGAAATCCTTGGCCCCGAGGCCGACGAGCTTTTACGGGACGTGGCTATCGCGGCCATCGGGCCGGTCACTGCAAAGGCCATAGAGCAGGGCGGCCTCAAGGTCGATATCATGCCTTCCGAGGCGACCGTCGAGGCCATGGTCGAGGCCATCAAAAAGCATGCCCTGAAGACCCCTTAACAAACCCCCATTTTTGTCCTACAATGTAATCAAGGAGGCAGCATCCCCTTTACAGCCCGACCAAAGGGGGTGTGATATGCTCGTCAATAAGGATGGGTGTTAACCGTACAGGCCTTTAATAAGGAGGAACACCATGGCAAGGGTTGATGTGGAGGAATACAGGCGGATGTACCTCAAGGAGGTGCAGGAACGTATAATCGCCAAGAAAGACAGCGTGCCGAATTACAGCTCAAAGCTCCTGAATGATGCGATACTTGCCGAGCTGAACAGGGCTGACGAAGAGACCTGGGAGGTCGAGGTTCCCGACAACAGGGAACAGGCAATGAAGGAGGCCGAAGAAAGAATAATCGAGATAATGAAGCACCACAAGGACCTCGGCGTTGGAAAGACTTTTTAAGCAACGCGGTTATGTCTCTGGAGACCGCCTGCAATAGAAAAGGGAAGGGGTTTTAAAAACCCCCTTCCCCTTTTCGGTTAATTGGACTATAATCCCCGGAATATGAAGACTTTTGATCTAAGGCAGATGGCTCTTGAATCGGGCGGCGAGTACGTCTTTGGCGTAAAAGACACCGGAAGCCACGCCTGCTATATGATCTACGGGGTGCTTGGCCCGGGAGAGAAAGGCCGCATCGTCAATCCCGGAGCGGGGCACGAAGAGATTGTGCTTGCCCAGAGGGGCGACATCGAAGTGTCCGGGCAGATGAGCGGCACTCTGAAGGAGGGCTCTTCGTTTCACATCGCGGGGGATGAGGAGTGTCTTCTTGAGAATAACTCTTCGGGCGAGGCCGTCTATATCATCGCCGGGGGGCACTCGGGCGAGGGCCACCATTAGCCCCTCTTGAGGGAGACCCTTTCTATTCCGTCGAGTCCAGCGAGGGCGTCGAAGATTTCCTTGTGCGAGACCCTGTGCCTGAGGGCGACGGTCATGCGGTAGGTGAGCTCGCCGGTACCAGTGTTCTTTTCATACTCTATATGGTGGGGCGCGGCGCCGTAGCCCTCAAGGGCCTCGCAAATGGCCTTCTCGGTCAGGCCATCGGCGGCAACTATGGTCAGGGACATAAAGGACATCTTCGACATCCTGCCCTCGACCACCCTTAGCACAAATAGCGAAAACAGCGTAAGCCCGAACGCCCAGGCGCTGGCCATGTAAAGTCCCGCACCGAGGGCAAGCCCGACGGCCGCGACCATCCAGATGGAGGCCGCGGTGGTGAGGCCCTGCACCGTGGCGCCTGTTTTTAGGATGACGCCCGCGCCGAGGAAGCCCACGCCCGTCATCGCGCCCGCGGCAATCCTTCCGGGGTCGAGGCGAATGTATGAGGGGTTCTGTAGCGCAAGGTACTGGTAGTTCTCCGACACTATCATCAGGAGTACAAGGGACAGGCACACGAGCATATGCGTCCTGAACCCGGCGGGCCTTCCGTGCACCTGCCGTTCAAAGCCTATTATGCCCCCGAACAGGGCGCCCAGCAGCAGCCGGGTGATTAATTCGCCTTCACTTATCATTTTTCTTCCTCGTAATCCACGGAAGCGCGCTCTGCCAGTATCTGGATGAATTTCCTCTTGCCCACCTGTATGAGGTATTCCCCGGGCGCAAACACGGCCTTTGGGTCTCCAAGCTTCTCGCCGTCGACCTTCACGCCGCCCTGCTTGATGAGCCTCATGGCCTCGGAAGTGCTTTTTACAAGGCCTCCTACTTTCATTATATCAGCAATCCAGCGCTCTGGCCCGACCCACTTGAGTGCGGCCACCGGGAAGTCCGCGGGCAGCCGCTTTTCTTTGAAAACGTGTGCGAACTCGTTCCTTGCCTTGAGGGCCTCGTCGTTGCCCCAATAGCGTTTCACTATCTCGAAGCCGAGGTCCTCTTTCGCCCACTTGGGGTTCACGGTCCCCAGTTTTACGTCCTCTTTAAGTTTCTCGAGCGCGCCGACCGATATGCTGCTCAGCAGCTCGTAGTATCGGAGCATCAGCTCGTCGCTTATGGACATTATCTTTCCGAACATCTCGTTGGGGGACTCGGTAATGCCGATATAGTTTCCAAGGCTTTTTGACATCTTCTTTACGCCGTCGAGTCCCTCCAGTAGCGGCATAAACACCAGGCACTGGGGCTCCTGCCCGTACTCCTTCTGGAGGGTGCGGCCCACGAGGAGGTTGAACTTCTGGTCGGTGCCTCCAAGCTCCACGTCGGCCTCGATGGCCACGGAGTCGTAGCCCTGTATCAGGGGGTAGAAAAACTCGTGGATGCTGATGGGGTTTCCGTTTTCGTAACGGGTCTTGAAGTCCTCGCGCTCGAGCATACGGGCGACGGTGTACTTGCTCATCAGGCTTACCATCTCCGGCGGGGTGAGCTCGTTGAGCCAGTTTGAATTGAACACCACGCTGGTCTTCTCGGGCGAGAGTATCTTGAAAATCTGGTCCGTGTATGTGCGGGCGTTTTCCTCGACCTCCTCCGGGGTAAGCGGCTTTCGCATCTCGCTCTTTCCGCTGGGGTCGCCTATCATGCCCGTGAAATCGCCTATCAGCAGTATGATCTCGTGCCCCAGGTCCTGAAACTGCCCCATCTTCTCGATGAGCACGGTGTGGCCCAGGTGGATGTCCGGCGCGGTGGGGTCGAAGCCGGTCTTTACCTTAAGAGGGATTTTCCCCTTGTATGAGCGCTGGAGCTTTTTAAGGAGTTCGTCCTCCTGGATTATCTCCACCGCGCCCCTTTTGATTATCTCAAGCTGCTTCTCGGGTTTGTGCATAGAAGATATGATACCGAATTGAGAGATACCGGTCAATGATGCGTCGCCGGCACCTCATATCGGACATTTTCGCGGCGGGGGAAACGGCCCTAAAACTGGCGCGATCTTTTAAAGCGCATTTTTTGTCCAGGTGTCCCGTGTCCCCTTGAGACAGCGCTCGTGTAGTGTTATCATTATGCAGATATGAAGAAAGTGGCCATAACCATGGGAGAGCCCGGCGGCATCGGGCCCGAGGTAGCTTTAAAGGCGGCCGCCGCCACACAGGACATGTGCGTGCCCGTACTCGTCGGCGATATGGATGTCCTAAAGGATACTTTAAAACTCCTTAACCTTCCTCTTTCCCTTAAGGCGGTCGATGAGCCCCGCGAGCATGAGATGGGCACGCTCGGCGTGGTCGATACCGGAGGGGCAGGGGATTTCAGGATTGGCCAGCCCACGGCCGACGGGGGACGGGCCTCGGTGGAGGCCATCAGGCGGGCGGTCTCTATGGTGCAGGACGGGCATGCACACGCCGTCGTAACGGCGCCTATTTCAAAGGAAGCCCTGAAGATGGCGGGCTTCGGATGGCCCGGGCATACAGAGATGCTTGCCGAGCTTACGGGCACAAAGGACTACGCGATGATGCTCGTGGGCGGCGCCCTCAGGGTGGTGCTTGTCACCATCCATGTATCTTTTAAGGACGTGCCTTCGCTTATTACGAGAGAAGCTGTCTTACGCGTGTTAAGGCTTGCCGGACAGGCCGCGGAGATGTTAGGCATTAGTGCCCCCCGCATTGCGGTGGCGGGCCTGAACCCCCACGCCGGTGAGGCCGGGATGTTCGGCGAGGAGGAGCAAACGATAATTTCTCCCGCGATCGAGGAGGCCGTGGCCGGGGGCATCCCGGCAAGCGGGCCCTATGCGCCGGATACGGTGTTTATGCGGGCCGTCAGGGGCGAGTTCGATATAGTCGTCTCAATGTATCACGACCAGGGGTTGATACCGTTGAAAATTCTTGCCTTCGAAAGCGGCGTGAACGTCACGGTGGGCCTGCCTATTATAAGGACCTCTCCCGACCACGGCACCGCATATGAGATAGCCTGGAAGAGAAAGGCAAACCCCTCCAGCACGATAGAGGCCATACGGATTGCACTGAGGCTGAAGCTTTAGTCGTCCTTCTTCTTGTTTACGTATATCTGCTGGCCGATGGACAGGAGGTTGTTCACGAGCCAGTACAGCACAAGGCCCGAAGCGAAGTTGTTGAAGAGGACCTTAAATATCACTGGCATGAACATCATTATCTTCTGCTGCCTTGGGTCTCCCGCCGTGGGGGTCATCTTCTGCTGAAGGAACATCGAGGCCCCCATCACGAGCGGCAGTATATACAGGGGGTCTTTTGCCGAGAGGTCGATGATCCAGAACACCCAGGGGGCTTCCCTTAGCTCGATGGCCACCATCAGCACCTTGTACAGGGCGAAGAACACCGGTATCTGAAGGAGCATCGGGAGGCATCCGCCCAGGGGGTTTACCTTGTGTTTCTTGTACAGGTTCATCATCTCCGACTGCATGCGCTTGGGGTCTTTCTTGTGCTGCTCCCTTATCTGCTGCATCAGGGGCTGGACTTTCTGGAGGCGCTTCATCGAGCGCTGGCCCTTGTTGACTATGGGGATGAAGGGGACCCTGACTATGATGGTCAGTAGCACGATGGCCCAGCCGTAGTTTCCGACGACCTTGTGGCACTGTTGCAGGAGCCAGAAAATCGGCCTTGAGATGACCGAGAAGACCCCGAAATCTATTATGTGCTCGAGGCTGTCTGAGGCTTTCCTGAGGTCCTACTGTTTCTTGGGTCCGGCATAAAGGGTAAACTCGTTTACCCCCGATTCGGCCTTTAGCGAGACGGCCGCGGAGTCCTGATAGCCCCATGCCTTTGCCTCGATGACCTCCCCCCTGGGCACGATGGCCGCGCAGAAGTACTTGTCCTCAATGGCGAGCCACTTAAGCTCCTTGCCGCCAAAGAGCCGCGGGCCGTCCCTTAGCTTCTTGGGCTTGATCTCGGTGCGGTCGGTGCCCGAAAGGAACACTGGCCCCACGTGCAGGTAGCTCTCTTTTTTGATATGCATCCCGAAATCCCCGCCCAGCGTGACCTGGTATTCGGGCGTGCCCCTGACCTCGTCTTTTATGTCCACGCTGTAGCGGTCGTGGTAGAAGGTGTAGGTCCTCCTTATTGAGTACTGCGGTGTAGCGTGCGTGAAGACGAGGGTGCCTTTGGGCCTGTCGCTCGAGAGCTTTAAATCGCCACCCGTTACGGAGAAGCTCGCTTTGGAAGGAGAGTAGTCGTCGGCCCAGCCCACGGCAAGGGCGTCGTAGGGGCCGCCCTCTTTAATAAGATTTACGTCAGTGCCGTCCTTGCCCAGGTACTCCTTAAGGGACCACTTTTTGACCGTCCCGCCCCTTGAGCTGAACGCGGCGGCATAAAGCGGGGTCTCGACGTTTATGATCTCTTCGACCCCGACCTCGGTTTCTGAGGGCACTGGTATCGGCATCGCCGTTTCCGGCGTGAGGGGTGTCTCCGGCGCGGGGGCGGTTGCCGCCTGGGGAGCCGTCGGTGGTGTGCCGGGAGGAGGCGGTGGGGGTACGAACATGACCTGCCACAGTATCAGCACTGTTATTGAGAGGACAATTGCCAGAAGGGTTCTTTTATCCATCTAACTGAGGGGGTCGTGGCCGCCCTGGTGAAACGGGTGGCACCGGAGGATTCTTTTTAGGCCAAGATACGTGCCCCTGGCCGGCCCGTAGCGCTCTACGGCCTCCCTTGCGTAACACGAGCACGAGGGCGTAAACCTGCAGCTTGCGGGCAGCACCGGTGCAAGCGCCGCACGGTACAGGTCGATTGCGAATAGGACGGCCTTTTTAATCAAGGGCATGAGGGATTTAAACCTTTGGGGGTTAGACGCCAAGCCTTTTACGGCCTTTGGCTCTCCTTCTCTGAATTACCCTGCGGCCGCCGACCGTGCGCATCCTCTTTCTGAAGCCGTGTGTCCTCTTCCTCTTCAGGTTATGCGGGCGGTATGTAGTATAAGTACCCATAGCTTTTTAATATAAAACTAATGGAGGCGTATGTCAACACAGCCGCCCCGCCCAGGCGGGCTAAAGGATGCGGTAATAAACGCATTTTGCCGCAAAATGCCTGTGCCGCCGATTCCGGCAACGGGTCTTTCCCGCACCCTTGGCCCTGCTTTTTTGGTAAAATATAGCACTACCATGCGTATCTCAGTTTTAGTCTCAGCCCTGCTGTTTTATGTTTTTGTCTCCCCTGGCTCTGCCGAGCTCAGCCAGGCCGAACAGTATTATCTGGAAGGCAAGTGGGCAAAGGCGGTGCAGGAGTACAGGGCTGTCATAGACGAAGATCCCACCGTAAAGACGCTGAACAGGCTTGGGGAGGCATATTACTTCTCCGGCGACCTCAGGGCCGCGGAGAACGCTTTTGAGCGAGCGATGGCGCTGAAGGAGAACCCGGAGTCCGCAATCCTGATAGCGATGGTCCATGCCGTAAGAGATAAACGCAAAATCTCGGATTTGAAAAGTCTTTTGGGCACATACGGCGAGAGCGCTCTGCTTTTCAAGGCGTTGGGGGCGGCCCATCTGAAGCACAAGGACCATAGCGGGGCGATGGGCTATCTCCTCCTGTCAATCGAAAAGGACCCCGGAGACTATATGGCCCACTTTTACATCGGGCTTATCCGGGAGCGCAAGCACCGCTACGCCGCCGCCATCGAGGCCTACAAAAAATCACTGGAGATAAACCCCGTATTCGCCCAGGCGGCCAACAACGCCGGCTACTGCTACAAGGAAAGGCGCTACTACACCTACGCTATAGAGATGTACGAGAAGGCAATTGCCATGGAGCCCGACAACGCCAGCTTCCACTACAACCTCGGAAACGCCCTGACACATAAGCACCAGATTAAGGAGGCCCTTGACGAGTACAAGCGTGCCGTCGAGCTCGCCCCGGATTTTGCCAAGGCCCACTACAACCTCGGAAGGTCCTATATAGGGCTGGACATGCACGGGGAGGGCATCGAGTCGCTACAGCTCTACCTGAAGTACTGGGACAAGTCCCTTTCCGGCTCGGACGCGCCTTCGCGCGATGTTGTCAAGGATGAGATAGCGGTGCTCAGGGATATTATCGAGTACGGGACGGAAGGGGAAGACGGGGGATACTGAGGGATGCGAAAGAACGCCATATTTATAGCCATATCCCTTGCCGCTGTGGTTGCCCTGTACTGTTATTCCCAGTTGATGGTGCCCCTTGCGCCGATAGAGGAGATGTTCGAGGTCGAGATAGAAAAGGGCACAAGCTTCGGCTCCGCTGTTGGGATGCTCGACAGTGCGGGCATTGTCAAGGACCACCACCTCTTTATGGCACTGGGCAGGATGACCGGGCTTGACAAGAGGCTCACCCCCGGCTATTACCAGTTCTACGGGAAGCTCAGGCCGTGGGACGTCTTTACGATGCTCAAGGAGGGCCTTGTCGTGGAGTGGCAGGTCACGGTGGTCGAGGGCGACACCCTGATGGATATAAAGCGGAAGCTCGCGGCCGAGGGCATAGTGGACAAGGAGGATTTCGACAGGCTTGCCACGGACGATGAGTTTCTAAGGAGCTTTATGGTTAATGCCCCGTCCGTTGAGGGCTACCTGTTTCCCGATACATACTCGATATCGAAGGGCACAAGCCCTGAGGACGTCCTGGGGATGATGCTCCGCAGGCTGAGGGCCGTTTACGACGAAGAGATGAGAAAGGGGGCCGAGGAGATAGGCTTCAGCGAAAGGGAGGTCCTGACCCTCGCCTCGATAATCGAGAAAGAGGCCATCCTAAACAGCGAGCGGCCCGTGATCTCCGGCGTCTACCACAACAGGCTCAGGCGGGGCATGCCGCTTCAGGCAGACCCCACCGCGATTTACGGCATAAAACCCCAGAGCGCGGGCATCTTCAGGAGGGACATAAGACGGAAAACGGACTACAATACGTATTTCATCAAGGGGCTTCCTCCGGGGCCCATCGCCTCGCCCGGACTCAAGTCCATACGCGCCGCCCTCTACCCGGCCAAAGTCCCCTACCTGTATTTTGTCGCGAATTTTCAGGGGGGGCATACGTTCTCCGTAACAATGGACGAGCACCTGAGCGCGATAGAGGAGTACAGGGAACGAAAATATGCCGCCAAAATGGCCGAAGCGGAACCGGTGGCGCCGCAGTGATCCCCAAGAGAAAAAAAACACGGAAGGTTTACGTCGGCGCCGTGCCGGTCGGGGGCGGTAGCCCTGTCTCGGTGCAGTCCATGACCAAGACCGACACCCGCAACGTGGGGGCCACGGTAAGGCAGGTGCGGGCGCTTCAGCGCGAGGGGTGCGAGATAGTAAGGCTTGCCGTGCCTGACAAAAAGGCGGCCCTTGCCCTCGGGAGTATCAGGAAGTCGGTCGGCATTCCCATGATCGCCGATATACATTTCGACTGGCGCCTTGCCCTTGAGGCCGTAAAGCAGGGCGTGGACGGCCTGAGAATAAACCCCGGAAACATCGGCGCGAAGTGGAAGATAAAAGAGGTCGTAAGCGCTCTGAAGGAAAGGGGCGTTCCGGTGAGAATTGGCGTAAACGCCGGCTCTCTGGAGAAAAACCTGCTCAGGAAATACGGCCACCCCGTGCCCGAGGCCCTTGTGGAGAGCGCCCTCGGCCACGTCCGGCTGCTCGAGGACATGGGCTACCGTAACATCAAGGTGTCGTTAAAGGCCTCCGGGGTGCTTTCAACGGTGGAGGCCTACAGGCAGTTTTCGAAGAAGCGCCGCTACCCGCTCCACATAGGGATATCCGAGGCGGGCCCCGAGTTCTCTGGCACGGTCAAGAGCTCCGTGGGCCTTGGGATCCTCTTGAACGAAGGCATTGGCGATACCGTAAGGGTCTCGCTTACGGCAAGCCCGGTCAAGGAGGTCAGGGTCGCCTACGAGATACTCCGCTCACTTGGCGTAAGGAAGAGGGGCATAGACCTCGTGTCCTGTCCCACGTGCGGGCGATGCGGTGTGGACCTCCAGGGCATCGCCACGGAGGTAGAGAAGCGCCTGAGGGGGAGAACCGAACCCATCAAGGTCGCGGTGATGGGCTGTGTTGTAAACGGCCCAGGCGAGGCGCGCGAGGCGGACCTCGGCATTGCCGCGGGCAAGGGCGCCGGCCTTGTGTTCAGGAAGGGCCATGTCGTGGCAAAGGTAAAGGAAGGCAGGCTCGTAAAGACGCTCATGAAGCTCATAGAGGAGTATAAATAAGGCTATGGAAGATATCAGAAGACCGAGGGTAATGCAGAACTCCTCAAAGGTGAATCTCCAGGGTGGAAAGACGATAGGGTTTGTGCCCACGATGGGCGCCCTTCACAGGGGGCACATGAGCCTCGTGAGGGCCTGCCGCGAGGAAAACGACGTGGCGGTCGTGAGCATCTTCGTAAACCCGACCCAGTTCGACCCCTCGGAGGACCTCGACAAATACCCCAGTGACCTCGACGGCGATATGACCAAGCTCGAAGAGGCAGGGGTGGACACGCTCTTTATGCCGGAGGAGGCCTCGGTATATCCTGAGGGGTTTCAAACTTCCATCGAGGTGAAAGGCTTAAGTGAAAAACTCTGCGGGGCGTTCAGGCCGGGACATTTCGACGGGGTGGCCACGGTGGTGGCGAAGCTCCTTAACATGGTCTACCCCACGAGGGCGTACTTCGGGGCGAAGGACTACCAGCAGAGCCTTATAATCAGGCGGCTCGCGGTGGACCTCGACATGCCCGTGGAGATAGCGGTGCTGCCCACGGTGCGCGAAGAGGACTGCCTGGCGATGAGCTCGAGGAACGCCTACCTGAGCGCCGATGAGCGCCGGGCCGCGCAGGCGATATACAGGGCGCTTGCCAACGCCGCGGACAGGGTAAAGGAAGGCAAGCGGGACGCCGCCGAAATTAATGCCTTCATGCGCGAGACCCTGCAAAAAGAGCCCCTCATCACCGAGGTGCAGTACGCCGGGGTCTATGACCCAAATACCCTTGATGACGTTGCCGATATAAAAAGCGAAGTGCTTCTCGCCGTCGCCGCCAAGCTCGGCGACACAAGACTCATAGACAACATGCTGGTGAAGGGGGCATAGGCCCAACTACTTCCGTAAAATCTTATCAACCGAGGGGAAGCGCTTGAGGTCGGTGTGGGGGAGGAACATCGCAGACATGTACTCGTCCATGAACCTGCCCGAGACCGAAAGCTCTATGTAGGTCATCTTAGAGGCGATGTCCTCGGCCTCGGCCCTCAGCTCATCCGAAAGAAGCGTAAGGTACGCCCCCGCAACCGAGGTGTTCCCAAGGAACTCAAACCTCTCCACCGGGAGGTCCGGCAACATCCCCAGCACCACGGCGCGCTCTATGTCTATGTAATTGCCAAAGCCCCCGGCGATATAGACCCGCTGGATGTCGGTCATGCTCATGCCCACCTCGCTTACGAGGAGGCTTATGCCGGCGTAGATGGCGGCCTTGGCCCTGAGGATGTTTTCGATGTCCACCTCGGTGAGGGTGATGGCCGTGCCCCTGTTCTTGTGGATTACGTACTCCATGCTCTCCTCGCCCTTGATGACCCGGTCGGTGCCCAGGCCCTCGACGAACTTGCCCTTCTGGTCGAGGATGCCCGTTAGGAACATATCCGATATTGCGTCTATCATTCCCGAGCCGCAGATGCCCGTGGGCTCGGCCTCGCCTATGACGGCAACCTCGGGCTCATAGCTTACGGGGTCTATCTTGACCTTTTCAATGGCGCCGTCGGTGGCCCTCATGCCGTGGCGTATGCCGCTTCCTTCGAAGCACGGCCCTGCCGATGCGGCGGCGGTGACGAGCCACTCGTTATTGCCAAGGGCTATCTCGCCGTTCGTGCCGATGTCCATGAAAAGGGCAAGCTCCGGGTTGCGGTGCATCTTCGAGGCCAGGACACCCGAGACTATGTCGCCCCCTACGTAGCTTGCCACGGAGGGCAGGGTATAGACAGGCCCCAGCGGGTTCATCTTAAGCCTCGCGCTCTGCGCCCGCCACAACGGATATGTATTCAGGGTCGGGATGTAAGGCTCTTCCCTGATGGTGCCGGGGTCGAGCCCCCAGAGGAGCTGCGACATCGTCGTGTTGCCCGAGACCGAGGCGGACTCCACGGCGTTTCTTTCGATGTCGTGCCTCTTTCTGAGCACATTGATAAGGCTGTTTATGTCCGATACGACCGCTTTTCTCAGCTCTTCGAGCCCGCCGCCCTCGGTGGCGTGCACTATGCGGGTTATGACGTCGTCGCCCCAGCGCATCTGGGAGTTATACGTAAGGCCCATATCCACGATCTTGCCGTCGGCGAGGTCCACGAGGTAGACGACCACGGTTGTGGTGCCCACATCCACGGCGATGCCGTAGCGGCCCTTCTGTCCACGGGGGGATGCGAATATCGCGCCGTCCGAATCCGTGTAGTCCAGGGTAATGTCCCACCCGGCGTCCCTGAGGGCATGGCCCATGTAGGCCGTGAAATCTCTTGAGAAACGCATGTCCGGGATGCCGGCCTCATCTAGCGCCCTTTGAAGGCGCGCCATGTCGCTTATGTTGTCGTCGAGCGTGGGCGGGGGAATTGTTAAGTCCACGCTACTGACGAGCGGGCGGATGCCCTTGTCGGGGGCGAGATACTCCGCAAGGTCGGTTGTGCCTGAGACGGCAATCCTCTGACCCACCACGAGCCTTGAGCCCTCGGGTATCTCGACGAGGACGTCGGCCCTGGGGAATACGCTGCAGGCAAGCACCAGGCCCTTTTCCCTGTCCGCCTCGGTGAGCTTTCCATAATAGTGGATATCGGTCTTGCCCTCGATGAGCCGCACCTTGCACTTGCCGCACGTGCCCTTGCCCCCGCAGGAGGCCGTTAGATATATCTCCCGCCGCCAGAGGGCATGCAGTATGCTCTCGCCCTCCTGCACGGGCATTGAATTGCCTGTCGTGAGTTTTAAGTCCATTTTGCTCCTTTAAAAGTGAGATATATTTTAACACGCTTTTTCCGATAACGTCATTCTGAATTCGGAATCGAGTCGATCCGGCTTCCCCCGTCAAGGGGGAGGGGGAAAAGAAGGAAACACACAAAGGAGGGGTTAAATAAACTCCAGCCTCCCCTGGTGGGAGGGGGCGAGGGGGAGGGGGACATTTTCGGGTTAATGATAAATTTAAAAGCCTCATTTCCCCCCGAACAGGGCGGTCTCGACCAGCTCGCAGATTACATGGCCGAGCGTTATGTGGGCCTCCTGTATCCTCGGTGTGTCCTTTGAGGGCACGGCGATGAGGTATTTGCACTTGTCCTTCATCTGGCCGCCTCCCTCGCCCGTAAGCCCCACGGTTATCATGCCGGCCTCATCCGCTGCATCGAGGGCCTTTAGGATGTTCTTTGAGTTGCCGGAGGTAGAAAGCCCGACCAGGACGTCTCCGTTTCCGCCCCTTGCCTTCAGGAGCCGGGAGAACACCTCGTCATAGGAGTAGTCGTTTGCCACTGCGGTGATGTATGAGGTGTTGACGTGCAGGGCCTCGGCAAACAACGGGGGCCTGTCGAGGTAGAACCTGCCTGAGAGTTCCGCCGCCTGCCGATGTCGCCGTGACAGGGGCGTCGTGGGCCGTGGCTGAGACAGGGACGCTCGTGATAGAGGCCTCAAGGAGGCTCTTCATAACCTCCGGCACTCACATAGCCATAGTTAGCGCCGTAAAACTCCTTTCGAGCCTCGACGACCTTCCTCTTGCCGATGGGCTTACGCCTCCTTTTACGCTTGTTACGGGGCCCAGCAGGACCGCCGACATCGAGAGGGTGCTGGTGCTCGGCGCGCACGGCCCGAGGCGTCTGGTGGTACTGCTGCATAAGTAATGGTGCAAACGTTTCATGTTTGGCATACCCAGGCATTCACTCATTCTCGGGCTATCGCCCTCTGAGGTGCCCGGATAGCCTGCGGCTGTCCGGCTAAAACCGTTCATACCCGGCCATGCCGGTTTAAATATTTTTAAACTGTATTTTCAGGGCCTTAATGGTATAATTTTTTATTCGCCCTTATGAGAATCATTCACAGTCCATCAGCCGGAAGCGCCTCCGAG
>DAOUWH010000017.1 GCA_030667205.1 Nitrospirota bacterium | reverse complement strand
TCATGGACTTCGGCATAGTGGGCAGGGTGAGCGAGGAGACCAAAGGAACCCTTGCCGAGACATTCGTGGCGTTGCTGAAGAAGGACTATGACGGCCTCGTTGAGCACTACATCGAGCTGGGGCACCTCTCCGAGGACGCCGATGTGGATAAGTTCCGCAGTGAGTTCAAGGCCGACCTCGTGGACCTGATAGAGCCCCTCTACGGGGCCGCCATCAGCGAGATAAACATCGCGGAGTACCTCGACATGGTGCTGCAGCTGGCCTCAAGGCACAGGCTCATCGTGCCTTCGGACCTCCTGCTCATAAACAAGACTTTTATGCACCTTGACAACGTGGTAAGGCAGCTCGACCCTGAGTTCGATTTCATATCCGCCACCGAGCCCTACGCCGAAAGGCTCCTTAAAGAACGGCTCAGCCCGTTTAAGGCGGTCCAGAGGATATCGAAGGGACTGGCCGGGGCCGGGGATTTCCTCATTCTCCTGCCGAAGCAGTTAGGGAAGATACTCAACAAGATACTGAAGGACGACATCCACTTCAAGACCACCCACATTGGCCTTGACCGGCTCATCAGGGACATGGACCGCTCCAGCAACAGGATCGCCTTTGCGATGGTGGTGAGCGCGATAATTCTCAGCTCCGCAATAATGCACGCCATGAGCACCGGGCCGCTGATATTCGGCTTCTCCGCACTCGGCATAGTAACCTTTCTGGGCGCATTCTTCCTCGGCATCTGGCTCCTGATATCCATCATCCGCTCCGGAAGGCTTTAATCTCTACAATCCGAGCACCGGGCCCCGAGACCGTCTCCTCGCCGCGCGCATTTCATCTCTAAGTGGTTTTTTTTGAGTGTTTATTTTTGGGCTTGCATGATTTTCTGAATTTGATAGAATCTGAATCATGAGGACCCGTGACAGCTCGCTGCCGTTTGCCGGTTATCAACCGAAAACGAGGGAGAGTAAATTTAAAAACGCGTTGGAAAGAATCCTGTCCCCGGCGGGGATAAAGATTAACGGCAATGACCCCGGGGATGTAAGAGTGCACGACGGGAGGTTTTATCGGAGAGTGCTGAGCCAGGGCTCGCTTGGCGCCGGCGAGGCTTATATGGACGGCTGGTGGGATTGCGAGAGCCTCGATGAGTTGTTTTACCGGATCTTCCATTTTGAGATAGAGGAGGAGTTAAAGCGGAGCTGGCCATTGCTCTCCGAAGCCCTTGTTGCGAGGATTCTAAATCTGCAGTCAAAGGGGAGGGCATTTCATGTAGGCCAGCGGCACTACGACCTGGACAACGAACTGTTCAGGAACATGCTTGACAGACGGATGGCGTACAGTTGCGCGTACTGGAAAGATGCCCGGACGCTCGACGAGGCCCAGGACAAAAAGCTCGACCTGATCTGCCGGAAGCTGGGGTTAAAGCCCGGCATGAAGGTGCTTGACATCGGCTGCGGGTGGGGGAGTTTTGCAAAATACGCCGCGGAGAAATACGGCGCTGAAGTAACCGGAATTACCATATCGAAAGAACAGGTCGCACTCGGCAGTGCATTATGCAGTGGGCTCCCCGTTGAAATCAGGTTGCAGGACTACAGGGACGTGGACGAAAAATTCGACCACATAGTTTCCGTGGGCATGTTCGAGCACGTGGGCTACAAAAATTACAGGACATATATTAAGACCGTCCACCGGTGCCTGAAGGACGACGGGCTGTTTTTACTGCATACCATCGGCAGGAACAGGTCAATAACCTACATGGACCCCTGGATGAACAAGTATATTTTCCCCAATTCCATGCTCCCGGCGATTAAGCAGATAGCAAGCGCGATCGAAGGGCTGTTCGTCATGGAGGACTGGCATAATTTCAGCGCCAGCTACGATAAGACGCTTATGGCGTGGTATGAGAATTTCGAAAATAACTGGGACAGGATAAAGTCGAAATACGACGAGAGGTTCTACAGGATGTGGAAATATTACCTGCTTTTATGCGCAGGGGCGTTCCGCGCGCGAGAAAACCAGCTGTGGCAGGTCCTCCTTTCCAAAAAAGGCGTCCCCGGAGGGCACGAGCCCGTACGTTAGAGGATATTAAACTGCCGATTCAGGTCGGCGGTTTTCCGTTATCCCTTCCGCTCAAAGAGTTTTGAGGATATCGCCACAAAGACCACCGAGGCAAGCAGTATCACCCCGATGTCCGTGAGGAAGGGGAAGTCCGGGCTCATGGGGCCCTCCCTTATCGGGCTCATCAGGTGTTTTAGGGCGTCCACCCCGTAGGTCAGGGGGTTTACCTTCGACACTATCTGCAATGCCTGCGGAAGAAGTTTTACCGGATACATCGCCCCCGAAAGAAAGAACATGGGCATCACTATGAAGTTCATTATCACGCTGAAGCTCTCGTAGCTCTCATAAAACGTGGCAAGCACGATGCCGAACGAGGAGATGGAAAACGCCACTAGCGCGCAGACTAACAATACCAGTATTATGGTCACGGGGTCGAGGCTCATGCCAACAAGCGGGAGCAGCAGAAGTATCACGGCCGCCTGTATGGTCGAGACCACGGTGCCGCTTAAGGCCTTGCCCATCACGATGGAGAACCTCGATACCGGGGCCACGAGTATCTCCTTCATGAAGCCGAACTCCTTGTCCCATATAATCGATATGGACGAGAAGATGGAGCTGAAAAGTATGGTCATCCCCAGTATCCCGGGGAATATGAACTGGGTGTATGAGACCCCCTCCACGGGCCTTACGAGCCTGCTCATCCCCGCCCCGACAAGGAAGAGCCATATCATGGGCCGGGCCAGCGCGGAGATAAGCCGCGAGCGCTCGCGGATGAACTTCTTAAACTCGCGCGCCACAATAACGTATATGGCGTTTAGCTCGATTGTCAGGTTTACGGAGCCTCTTTCATCCATGCCCTCAGTGCCTCCGCCTGTATGCCCTTACGGCCTCTTTAATCGTATCCGTTGCGCCCGCTCCTTCTTCCCTTATGGCCTTGCCCGTAAGTTTCAGGAACACGTCGTTTAGCGTGGGCTTTTTAATCCTTACCTCAAGCACCCTGTCCGCAAGCGTGCGGATGAGCTCCGGAAGGCAGGCGTCCGCCCGTTCGGTGGATATGTAGAGCTCGCAGTCCTTTATCGAGGCGTCGAGGCCGAGCGTGCGTTTAAGTATCTCCAGCGAGCCTTCGTTGTCCGTGGTGCTGAGGTATATGACGTCGCCTCCGACGGTCTTTTTAAGCTCCACGGGGCTGCCCTCGGCGATTATCTTCCCCTCGTCTATTATCGCTATGCGGTTGCAGACCTCGGCCTCCTCCATGTAGTGGGTGGTCATAAAGATGGTTACGTTGTGCCTTCTGGGAAGCTCCGTTATGAACTCCCAGAGGTTCGTCCTGCTCTGTGGGTCGAGCCCGAGGGTAGGTTCGTCGAGGAAGAGCACCCTCGGCCTGTGTATAAGGCCCCTTGTGACCTCGAGCCTGCGCTTCATGCCGCCTGAGAATTTTTTAACGAGGTCGTTCTTCCTCTCGTATAGATTGACGAACTTTAACGCCTCGTCCACGCGTCCCTTTATCTCGGTTTTTTTCACTCCGTAGAGGTAGGCGTGGAAGGAGAGGTTTTCAAAGGCGGTCAGGTCCTTGTCGAGCGTGGTGTCCTGGAACACTATTCCGATGGATTTCCTCACGAGGGCGGACTGCTTCATGCAGTCATGTCCGTCTATGGAGGCGCTTCCCGATGTGGGTGAAAGCAGGGTGCAAAGGACATTTATCGTGGTGGTCTTGCCGGCGCCGTTTGGCCCCAGGAAGCCGAAGATGGAGCCCTCTTCGACCTCGAAGCCGATGCCGCGGACGGCGGTGATGTTGCCGAACTTCTTTACGAGGTTTTCGACCTTGATAATTGGGGGCCTGTCCATTTAAGGATTATAGCAGATGGGCTATTTAACCAGCAGGAAGTAAAGCATCCTCGAGCCTTTGGCCGCGTCCTTGATAGAATGGACCTCGCCGGGCTCGACCACGAGGCAGCTTCCCTCGACAAGCGGTACGGGGTCGCCGTCGACTACGAAATCAATCCTGCCCTTCAGGGCGAAGAAGACTTCGTAGGCGTCGTCGTGCTCGTGGCTTACTGCCGTGTCGCCGGGGTTAAGCTCTACGTGGCTTAAGGTCGTGATGTGAGGCAGAGTGCCCTTTTCGACAAGCACCTGTTTTTTCAGTTGCGGGCTGTGGGTCCCGGGGATGGAAAGGGCTTCGTCCAGGGATACGAGTTTCATACCTTAGAATTTAGCACAAAAGGGGCTCGGAGTGTAATGCGATAGTCTGGGAGTGACAGACAGGCAAGACACATGATTTTGAGAAATTGTTTTGTCGGTTTAGTTGGAGAGGTTTTTAACCGGTGAGTATCTCGAATATCTCATGATATCGCTGGGCGGTTTTCTCCACGATGTGGGGCGGAAGCTCGGGGGCGGGGGGCGTCTTGTCCCAGTCCAGCGTTAGGAGGTAGTCCCTGACTATCTGCTTGTCGAAGCTGTCCTGGCTACGTCCGGGGGCGTAGTCCTTTATCGACCAGAACCTCGAGGCGTCGGGCGTAAGGAGTTCGTCGATGAGAATTATCCTTCCGTCTATCGTGCCGAACTCCATCTTGGTGTCGGCGATGATGATGCCCTTTTTCTCGGCAATAGAGCTTGCGGTCTCGTAGACCCCGTGGCTTGTGTCCCTGAGCTTCTCGGCGGTCTCGGCGCCGACGACGTTAACCACTTCCTCAAAAGATATGTTGATGTCGTGCCCTGTCTCGGCCTTGGTGCTCGGCGTAAACAGCGGGGAGGGCAGCCTGGCGGATTCCTTTAAACCCGCGGGGAGCCCGATGCCGCAGATGGTGCCGTCCTCAAGATAGGACGCCCAGCCGCTTCCGGAGATATATCCCCTCACGATGCATTCTACGGGGACGACCTCGGCCTTCTTCACAAGCACGCTTCTTCCCTCGAGCATCTCCCCGTATTTCTGAAGCTCCGGGTGGAAGTCCTCAACCTTCGAGGACACGATGTGGTTCTCTATGATGTCTTTCATCTGGTCGAACCAGAAAAGGGATATCGCGGTGAGGAGTTTTCCCTTGCCGGGGATGCCGTTTGGCATTATGACGTCGAATGCCGAGACCCTGTCGGTCACCACAAGCAGTAGGTGCTCGCCGACGTCGTAGATGTCCCTGACCTTGCCGCGCCTGGGTTCTCCGATGTCTGGCATTTCTGTCTTTAAAACTACGTCCATGGCAGACAGATATTATGCGAAAAGGGGGTGGATTTGTAAAGAGACAGGTTTAGAGGGAAAAGCGGCACTGGAAAAGCGACACTGGAAAAGCGGCAGTGCCGCCTTAGAGCCGGGCCTCGTCGGAGAAGACGTCCCTTAGTTTTTCGTAGCCCTGGCCGAACATCCTTTTAAAATCCCTGTCGAAGCGCCTGACGAGCTTCATCATGTAGATGTCGTGCTTTATGTACTCCTCTGCAAGCGAGACAAAGCCCCTGTTGGTGCTCGTGGCCCCCTCGACCGTGCTGTCTTCTGTGACCGTGGCCGTAAGTGCCTCCAGGGAGTCCGCCACGACCACAAGGCCCCTTCCGCCGTTTTCCCCGTAGGCGGTGCTGTCCGTGGGGTGGTGAAACACGAGGCCCGCGCGGGCCTCGGGCGCGCCGAAATGCACTATGGCGGTCTGTATGTGCCGGGATTCGGCCTTCTTGAGGGCGGGCCGAAGCGCCTCCATGTCTTGCTGCCAGACAGAGACCAGCAGCGTCCTGCGCGACCCGGTTATCAGCCTTTGGGCCTTGTCGATTATGTAGTCGTAGCCCAGGAGGTTCAGGATGCCCGAGTTTCCGGACTTCCGCGTTATGCCCGCGAGGCCGCCCTCTATCTGGGTCAGGGTGGTGTGGATTCGTCCCCTGAGGCCCTCTACAAAGTCCTCCGTGTCCATCGGTATGTAGCGCTTGCCCTTGCCCTCGCCAGTCACGGAGAAGACCCCCTTATGGGCAAGCCGCGAGACCACCCCGTATATCTTTGCGGTGGGGATGCCGGCCTCGCGGGCGATCTCGTAGGCGGTGAGCGGGTTTTCCCTTGTAAGCGCGATGTATGCCCGGGCCTCATATTCCGAGAACCCGGCCTCCATGAGGTTATGGATGAGGGTATTAACTACCATGGTAGTGATTAATATACCTAATAAAATCAACGATGTCAAGGAAAAAATGGATTAAATTGTCGATATTTTAATGTCTTGGCGTTTGCCCTCAGCGCAAGCCGCAGGGCTGCTATAATATGCGATGCAACGCTGTGCATTGATTACCGGAGGCTCAAGGGGGCTTGGCAGGGCCCTGGCCCTTGCGCTGGCTTCCGAAGGCTTCAGGGTAGCCATCAATTATCTCAAGTCCAACAAAGAGGCCGAAGCTGTCCTGAAGTCTATGGGCGAGGCCTTGTCTCTTAAGGCCGATGTCTCGGATTCCGCCTCAGTAGTCAGGATGGCCTCCGAGATTAAGAAGAAATGGGGACGGCTCGACGTCCTCATAAACAACGCCGGGGTTACTGCTGATGCATTCCTCGTCAAGCTCAAAGAGGAGGACTGGGACCGGGTTATAGGTACTAACCTTAAGGGATGCTTTAATACCATTAGGGCTTTCGCTCCGCTGATTAAGGAGTCAGGCGGCGGGCATATAATAAATATCTCATCCATATCCGGCACGAGGGGTAAAGCGGGGCAGGCTGCGTACAGCGCGTCGAAGGCCGCGATTCTGGGGCTTACCGTCTCGGCGGCCCGCGAGCTTTCGGAATATAATATCCGGGTAAACGCGGTGCTTCCGGGCTACATGCCTACGGACATGGGCAGGGCCAGCCCTGCCGCAATGGATATGGCGAGGGGGAAAAGCATCATTGGAAAACTTTCTGACCCGAAAGAAGTGACGGGCTTCATTTCGTGGCTTGTGGGTACCACGAGCGTTACCGGGCAGGTCTTCACTATTGATTCAAGGGTGTGAGGCTGTCTAATTCCTGGATTCCCGCGGAAGCGGGAATCCAGGAACAATGTAGAGGCTGATGAGCTCATTACACAAAAGAGTTGGGGTTCTGCCCCATACCCCGGCACTTTTTTGCTCGCCCAAAAAAGTTGCCAAAAAAGGGCGCCCTGCGAAAGTTTCCGGGCGCTCCGCTCCGGTCGGCCTGCGGTAAGCTAATTCACGCCCCCTTAAAAGGGGTCTCCGACACGAATTAGCTTTTAACCCTGCGGCCTCCCTCGCTACACTGAAATTTTCTGATGGGTTCTTTCTAAATTTCTCAGACTGAAAGGGCTTTCATTATATCTGATAAAATACAGGACACATGGCTAAGGGTTTCTTCATAACGGCTACCGACACCGGGGTGGGAAAGACCGTGGTCGCGGGGGCCCTCATTCGTGCCATCAGGCGCGAGGGGCTGAGCGTCTGCGGGATGAAGCCCGTGGAGTCGGGTTGCGCCCGCGAGGGAGACTCCTTAGTACCGTCCGACGGACTCTTTCTCAAGAAAATCTCCGAAGTAGATGAGCCGATAGAGGACATAACGCCATATCGTTTCGAGGAGCCCCTTGCCCCCTGGGTGGCGGCTGAGAGGGCTGGCACCGGCATCGACACTGGATATTTAATTGAAAAGTTCCGTCAGCTTTCCGAAAAATACGATGCCCTGGTGGTCGAGGGCATCGGCGGGATGATGGTTCCAATAAAAGAAGACTACCTTGTGGCGCATCTCGCCTCCGAGCTCGGCCTCCCTCTGGTTGTCGTGGCCTCGCCCGTGCTCGGCACGATAAACCACACGCTCCTTACGGTGGACCATGCCCTGAGGGCGGGGCTGGAGGTGGCGGGGATAGTACTTAATTACTCGCACTCCCCGGAAGGCTCGCTTGCCGAGCAAACGAATCCCGATGCGATTAAAAGACTCTCGCCCGTGCCCGTTATGGGGGTGATGCCCTATCTTGAGGGGCTTGATATCGCTTCCCTGGAGGGCGCTGCCAGTGAAAACCTCGATATGGGGCTGCTTAGAAAATACCTTTAGTGTCCTTGAGCCTCCGCAATTTGACTAAATTCCCCGTCTGGTCTATATTTTATGGATGGTTCAGGGCATGACAGGATTCGGTTCGGCCGAACGGGGAGGTTTCAGGGTCGAGGTGCGCTCCTTAAACCACCGGTTCATGGACGTAATCATGAGGATGCCCCCGGTGCTGAGCAGGCACGAGATGCCGCTCAGGGAGATCCTCCGGAAGAAGTTCGAGAGGGGGAAGTTCGACGTCTACGTCTCGGCGGCCGGGGCCGGGGAGTTCAAGCTCAAGCCCAACATCGAACTGGCAAGGGAAGTGGTGGACGCCCTAAGCAGCCTTAAGATGGGGCTTTCCGTGTCCGGCGAGGTGGACATGGATATGCTCCTTCACTGGAAGGACACCTTCATAGAGGAAGAGGTCGCCTACGACGAGAAGGCCCTCATCGGGGCGTTCGAGGATGCGGTGGCCGGGCTTGAGGAGATGAGGCTCAGGGAAGGCGAGGCCATCACGGCCGAGATAGACGGCAGGGCCAGGGCGCTTGAGGAACTGAACGGCCGCATCATGTCCCTCGCCCCCGGTGCCATGAAGGCCGCAAAGGAGAAATTTTTCGAAAGGCTCAGGGACCTGCTCTCCGACAGGGATTGCGACGACACGAAGCTAATGCAGGAGGCCGCCAGCATGGCCGAGAAGGCCGACATCACCGAGGAGTTCACGAGGCTCAAAAACCACACAGAGCACATGAGGCAGATTCTCAAAGACGGGGGTACGGTAGGCAGGAAGCTGGACTTCCTGCTTCAGGAACTCAACAGGGAGGCCAACACCATCGCCTCGAAGACCGACGATTACGGGATATCCAGTATCGTCATAGAGATGAAGACCGAGATAGAAAAGGCCAGGGAACAGGCCCAGAATATCCAGTAGCAAGCGGCAGGGGGAGCCATGCGAAGGGGTGATTTAAGTCCTGCATTGATAAACATAGGGTTTGGCAACGTGGTGCTGGCCTCGCGGGTCGTGGCCGTTGTCTCGCCCGGCTCGGCCCCGATGAAGAGGCTCAAGGACGAGGCCCGGAGCGGCGGGAGGCTTATTGACGCTACCGAGGGCAGGCGTACACGCTCGATAATCGTAACCGACAGCGGCCACATAATCCTGAGCGCTATGCAACCCGAGACGATAGCCGCGAAATTCTCAGAGGGGAAGGGGCGCGAAAGTGGGAAAGCACAGGGGTGACCTCTTCGTGGTCTCCGCCCCATCGGGGGCGGGCAAGACCACGTTGTGCCGGAAGCTCATATCCATATTGCCGGACATTACGCATTCGGTCTCTTATACAACAAGGGCCCCGAGGCCTGGCGAGGTAAGCGACAGGGACTATTCCTTCATCAGCGAGACCGACTTCCGCAGGATGGCCGACGAAGGACAGTTCGCCGAGTGGGCGGAGGTGCACGGCAACCTATACGGGACCTCAAAAAGCAGGCTCGACGACATGCTTGAGAAGGGCATGGACATAATCCTCGACGTGGACGTCCAGGGAGCGCGCCAGCTCAGGGAGTCTTTGCAAGACGGGGTTTATGTATTCGTCCTGCCCCCCTCGATGGAGGCACTCGCCGAGAGGCTCCGGAGCAGGATGAGCGACTCTCCGGGGGAGATCAAGCGCCGGCTTGAAAAGGCCGGTAATGAAATACAGGACTACGTACATTATAATTATGTTATAGTAAACAATATCTTCGAAGAGGCGCTCAAGGAGCTTGAGGCGGTAGTTATCGCAAGGAGGCTTGATTCAGGGCGCGTCGACCCGGGGTGGGTCAAGAGGAATTTTCGTAAGCAGGAGGAAGGTTGATGGATATTAGTTCTCTCCCCGTTGAGCCGGACAAGGACAAGATGGACAGCCACTTCAGGCTTGTGGTGATAGCCGCGCAGAGGGCGCGGGAGCTGGCATTCGGCGCAAAGCCCAAGGCCGATACGAAGTACAGAAAGGCCCCGATGATCGCTCTGGAGGAGGCCATAGAGAACAGGCTTGATTTCTCGGTGGGCGAAGAGGCAAGGGCTCAGATAGAGGAGTCCAAGAAGTTCGACTACAAGCGCTTCCTCGAGGAAAAGAGGAGGATGGCACAGCCCGAAGACCTCTCGGAGCTCGAAAAGGACCTCCGCGTCTACCTGCACGAGAAGGAGGGCACCGACCGCCAGTCCCTGGAAGAGCTTTTCAGCGAAAAACAGGAACAGGGTGAAGACAAGCCTAAAGGATAAAAAGGTCCTTCTCGGCATAACTGGCAGTGTGGCGGCCTACAAGGCGCCGGACCTGATAAAGGCTTTAAAAGAAGAGGGGGCATCAGTCAGCGTGGTAATGACCGATGCCTCCAGTCATTTTGTAACCCCGCTTACACTTGAGATCGCATCCGGGGGCAAGGTCTTCCGCGGGCTCTTCGATGAGCCAATGGCCCACATAGCGCTTGCCCGCGAGGCGGACCTCATGCTCCTGGCCCCCGCTACGGCAAACCTTATAGGGAAATTCGCTTCGGGTATTGCCGACGACCTTTTAAGCACCCTGCTCATGGCCTTCAGGGGCACGGTGATCATCGCGCCCGCGATGAACTGGCGGATGTACGAAAACCCCGTGCTCCAGAAGAACCTCGGCTACCTTAAAAAATCTCTTGGTGTCGTGGAAGTCCCGCCCGAGACGGGGAAGCTCGCCTGCGGCGAGGAAGGCATGGGCAGGATGGCCTCAATAGAAAAAATAGTAGAGGCCGCAGTCGATGCCCTTGGCCCCCAGGACCTCGCGGGCAGAAAGATCGTCGTCACCGCCGGCCCTACGAGGGAGTACATGGACGCCGTGAGGTTTATCTCGAACCCCTCAACAGGCAAGATGGGTTACGCCCTGGCCAGGGCCGCAAGGCGAAGGGGCGCGGCGGTCACGCTCATAAGCGGCCCCACCTCGCTGGAGCCGCCCCATGGTGTGAAGTTTTTAAAGGTCGAGACTGCCGCTGAGATGAGGGACTCGGTGCTCAAGCACCTGAGGGGCTCCCACGCGCTCATCATGGCCGCCGCTGTCGGAGACTTCTCACCCGCGACCAGAAGCAAGGGCAAGATAGATAAGTCGAAGGTAAATACTCTCAAGCTCAAGAAGGCCCCAGACATACTTAAAGAGATAGGCTCAAAGAGGAGGAAGCCCCTCATAGTGGGGTTCGCGGCTGAGGCAGGCGAAAACCTCAAGAGGGCCAGGGAAAAGCTCAGGGAAAAAGGGGCCGACTTCATCGTATTTAACGACATAACCCGGAAAGGCTCCGGGTTCGGCGCCGAAACCAACAGGGTCGTTGTCATCGACAAAAAGGGCTCCACGGAGTACCCGATCCTTTCGAAGGACGAGGTATCAGAGGTTATACTGGACAGGGTAGCGGAGTCGTGGGCTTGACATTTAGGGGGTTTTGGTAAAAAATTACATAGGTTTAGTCCCTTATGGATAGAATCGAAGAACTCAAAGAGAAAGTCGAAAAAGATCCCGCATCCAGGCTCTTCTTGCCCCTTGCCGAGGAATACAGGAAGGCCGGCATGCTCGATGAGGCCACAGGTGTTCTGCTGGCAGGTATCGAGCGGCAGCCCAAGTATACAAGCGCGGTAGTCGCGCTGGGCAAGGTCTACTTCGAGAGGGGTATGTACGCCGAGTCGAAGGCCGAGTTCGAGAAGGTAGTAGCGGCCGTCCCGGACAACCTTCTTGCCCATAGAAAACTCGCCGATATTTATAAGGAGCTCGGAGAGCGCGATGAGGCCATCGAGAAGTACAGGAAGGTGCTGAAGCTTAACCCCATGGACGAAGAGGCCCAGGGCATACTGTTGGAGCTTGCCAACGCCCACCCCGCCCCTCCTCCAACGGAAGAGGTTTTAGAGGCCGAAGAGGCGGTGGCCGAGGCATTTCCGGCAGAAGAGGCCTTTGAAGCCGAAGAGGCGGTGGCCGAAGCGGAGCCGGTCGAAGAGGTCCCCGAGGAATTGTTAGCCACGGGCGATGAGGAAGTGTCCGAGCGTACCGAAGAGGAAGCCATTGCGCTTGAAGAGGCCGTGGAAGCGGTGGAAGTGGCAGAAGAAGACGAGGAAGGACTGTTTGCCCTTAGCGACAATGAGATGTTCCAGGCGGAAGAGGAATTCGCGGAGGCCGACCTTACATCTCTTGAGGTGGTGGAAGAGGCAGCAGGGGAGGAAGTGGACGAAGAGCTTCCTTCGGAAGCGGCCGTAGAGGAGGCGGTGGACGAGGTGTTCTCCGCCGAAGAGGCCGCCAAAGAAGACGAAGAGGAAGTGTTCGCCCTGAGCGCTGAGGAGGTATCCGAGGCGGAAGAGGAATTCGAGGACGTAGACGAGACCCTCACCCCTGTGGATGCGGAGGAAG
>DAOUWH010000183.1 GCA_030667205.1 Nitrospirota bacterium | reverse complement strand
CTGCCTTCAAAAGGCAGACCACTTTGTGCTGTCGGTTATATTCGTTGTTACCCTATAGGCATACTTGGTATTAGTACTAATACTAAGTATGTAATACTGCAAAGTCAACTTAAAATCTGAGGCAATATGTTATCTAAATATTTGATTATAAAAGGTTTTCTTAACTACAGCTCGCAAGGGGGGTGCGGCAAGGGCCGGTGAACGGCAATGAAATGAAGGCAGCTATATTAGCCCTCTGGTTTTTTCTGTTTTTCAGTGGCGGAGGGGGTGGGATTCGAACCCACGGTGGAGTTGCCCCCACATCGGTTTTCGAGACCGACGCCTTCGTCCGCTCGGCCACCCCTCCTCGTGCTAAAAAAATCCTTTAAAAGTCCCGCGCATTCAGCTTCAAGGACTCCTCGTAAAACCTCTACTGTGTGGTTAAGCCTCCGGTCGGTGAGTAGACCATAAAGACTGATTGCCCCGCCCTTTTCGTCCGGGCAACCGTAGACCAGCCTTTTGAGCCTTGCGTTTACCATGCTGCCGGCGCACATCACGCAGGGCTCCTTGGTCACATAAAGTGTAGCAGCGCCGAGCCTCCATGTGCCAGCGGCCCCGGCCCCTTCCCTGAGTGCAACCACCTCGGCATGGGCAGTGGGGTCGCCTGTGGCCTCGCGGCTGTTTCGGCCCCTTGCCACCACGGTGCCGTCCACTACGAGTACGGCCCCCACGGGGACTTCGCCTTTTTCATAAGCGAGTTTGGCCTCATCGAGGGCCATCCTCATAAAAAATTCGTCGTTTATGCTCTCGGGCTCTTCCACGAAATTAGAATCTACTATATGGCCCGGACAAAAATCAACCTTCATAGCCCCAAAAGCGCCTTTCCTGTTGTCATTGCGAGGTTGGGATCGAATCGATCCGAGGGGTCGATTCGACCGGCAAAGGTCGATTCGACCTTCTGGACTGTGCCCCTCGCAATGACGGATTTCCCTGGCCGCTCGCCCTTGCAATGTCGACTCAGGAATGTTATATATTAACCATGAAGCGTATATCGCTGGCAGCCGCCATACTGTTACTGCTCTCGGGGTGCGCCCATGTAATGTCGCAGGAGTCCGTCCGCAAGTCCGTCAAGAACGTCCCGTTCAGCGAAGTCGCCTCGAACGTCTTTTTCTACGAGGACAAGCTGTTCATCTGGGGAGGCACTATAGTCGGCACCACGCTTACTGAGGAAGGCACCGTCATTGAGGTTGTCCAGACCCCGCTGAACCGCTACGGCGTCATCAACGACACCGATGTCTCCGAGGGCAGGTTCCTCGTCCGCTCGAGGAAATTCCTTGACCCTCTGATATATGAAAAAGGCCGTTACATCACGGTTGCCGGAGTGCTCAAAGGCTCGGAGAAAAGGCCGCTGGGGAAGACGGATTATGTTTATCCTGTGCTTGAAGCCAGTGAATTATACTTATGGAAGGAAGAAGTGATTTACCCGCCTTACTACGACCCATGGTACTACGACCCCTGGTACTACAGGCCTCATTACAGGCAACGTTACTACTGCGACCCGTTCTGGGACCCCTGGTGCCCCTACCCCTGATTGACCTCTGCCTGTTCTTCGAGGATTACTTCCCCGGACATCTCGATGAGCTTGTTGCCCTCCCCTTCGGTGTTCATCGAGATCCTGCCGTCGACGATGCCGCCGTCGACAACAGTGAGCTTGGAGGTGATGATGTCGCCCTTGACCCTGCCCTTTTTCTTGATGTCGACTATCCCCTTGGCCAGGATATTGCCCTCTACGGTGCCGCCGATTATTATGCTCGTTGCTGTGGCGTTGCCCTTTATGTATGCCTTGTCGCCGATAACGAGCCAGTCGGCATGGATGTTTCCGTTTACGTTGCCGTCAATTCTGAGCGTGCCTTTGGTGGTTATCTCGCCGCTGAAGTGGGTGTTCTGTCCGATGAATGATTCGAGCTTTTCGCCCTTTGCAAACATTGATTATCTGTCCCCCTCTTTAAGATATGTCTTCGGGTTAACGGGCTTACTGTCTTTCCATACTTCGTAGTGCACGTGGGGACCGGTGGAGCTTCCGGTAGAGCCGACGTATGCAAGCAGGTCGCCCCGCTGTACCACGTCTCCGACCTTGACCACGTTCTTCTTGTTATGGGCGTAAAAACTCCTGAACCCGAAGCCGTGCTCAACGGCGATGAGCCTGCCGTTCGCGCCGCTCCAGCCGGAGAAGCTCACGATGCCGTCGGCTGTGGCCTCTATCTTAGAGCCCGGGTTGGCCGATATGTCCACTCCGGTATGGAAGTCCCTGCCGCCCCTTAGCGGGTGCTTGCGGTACCCGTACTTCGAGCTGAGCCACCCGTTTACGGGCCATCCCTTCGGGGTGGCCATGTACAGGTCGCGCTGCTCGCTGAGGTAGTCCTTTATCTCGCCGACATTGTCGATGGTCTTGTTTATCTGGAGCCTGAGCACCTCCATGTCCAGGGCGCCTGAGTCCGAGAAGTTCAGGCCCTCAAGGACGTCCTCTCTTGAGTCCATGGAGAAAAGTCTTCCGAACTCCGCCTCGGCCACCTTGAGGGCCGAGATGGTGGACTGAAGCTCGCTGAACTGGCCGGTGTAGTAATCCAGCTCTTTCTTCGTTTCCTTGTACTTGAAGGCGTCCACAGTAACGGAATATACGTAGTACGCGCCCGTTACGGACAGTAGCGAGATCGTCAGAAGCGCAACGACAGGCGCACTCACCCTCAATGTCCTTGAGCTTGAGTGCGGAACGAACATTATGGTTACGGATGTAAAAAGCTTCTTAAGAAGCCTGAGCCACATACTCGACTCCTTTATTCCCCTTAGTAACAACGCCTATTATACACGAACGGCATCCCATTTTGTCCAATATTTTCACGGCCTGCCCGGCAGATCCCTTATCCACCGCGATTATGTAGCCTATTCCCATGTTAAAGGTGTTTTTCATATCATTATCGGGCACATTCCCCATTTTCTTAAGCAGCCCGAATACCGGAGGCTCGGGCCAGGAGCCCTTTTCAACGACGGCCCGCGTCCCATCGGGCAGCATCCTGGGCAGGTTTCCCGGGATGCCCCCGCCGGTGATGTGGGCCATGCCCTTGATTTTTATCTCTGATTTCAGGGCCTCCACGGCCTTTACGTAGATGGCGGTAGGTCTGAGGAGTTCCTCGGCAAGGGTGCTTTCGAACTCGGCAACATAGTGGTTTATATCGAGCTTCGCGTGCTCTAAAAAGACCTTCCTGACGAGTGAATAGCCGTTGCTGTGGAGGCCGTTTGAGTGGAGCCCGATGAGGGCGTCCCCTGGCCCGATGCCGGAGCCATCCACGATCTCCCCGCGCTCGACCGCGCCCACGGCAAACCCCGAGAGGTCGTACTCCCCCTCCTGGTAGAAACCGGGCATCTCTGCCGTCTCGCCGCCTATCAGGGCGCAGCCCGCCTCGCGGCAGCCCCCGGCGATGCCCTCCACCACGCGCGCCGCCCTCCCGGCGCTGAGCTTTCCCGTGGCGAAATAGTCGAGGAAAAAGAGCGGCTCCGCGCCGCTTGTCAGGATGTCGTTTACGCACATGGCCACCAGGTCCACCCCCACGGTGTTGTGGATGTCGGCCATGAAGGCGACCTTCAGTTTGGTGCCCACCCCGTCGGTGCCGCTGACGAGCACAGGCTCCCGGTACTTCTTCATATCGAGCCTGAAAAGTGCCCCGAAAGAGCCTATGTCGGCCATGACCTCCGGCCTGAAAGTTTTTTTAACAATAGGAGCAATGGCATCGACAAACCGTTCCCCTTCTTTTATGTCGACTCCTGCTTTCTTGTAGGTAAACTCCGGCATGCTCCCGCCTTTCAGTGAGGGATATATTTTACACCTAAAGCCATACCCATGGGCAAGTCTTTTTTTGTTAAAATACAATATGCCGCTGATTTTGGTCACCAACGACGACGGCGTTCAT
>DAOUWH010000176.1 GCA_030667205.1 Nitrospirota bacterium | reverse complement strand
TCCTCTCTGACGGCCATTATCTCGGGGGGCGTCGTGTATTCGTTGCCGGGACAGAAAGGGCAAAACCCGCCCTTTTTCTTCTTCGACGGGGACGCAAAGTCCGAAGGCCGCTTCCCCCTCTCCACGGATATGATCACCCACCTTCCGAGGATGGGGTCCTTCCTGAGATCAGGCATACAACCTCCGTGCAAGATAGTTAAAGTAGCTGAAAGTCTTAAACAATTATATCATAATAGGATATAATCCCATATGAAGCCGTCATTCCATCACAACCTTGTTAACGGGCCCTTCGAAGACCCCCTGCTGTATGTCAGGCTCTTCTGGCAGCGCAGGGCGATCCTGTTCGACATCGGCGACATAAGCGCCCTTGAGCACAGGAGCATACTTAAGGTCTCGGACGTCTTCGTAACACACGCCCACATCGACCACTTCATCGGGTTCGACGCGCTCCTGAGGGCGCACCTTGGAAACGAGCGCCCCCTCAGGGTGTTCGGCCCCTCAAACATGACCGACTGCATAGAGGGGAAACTTAAGGGCTACGCCTGGAACGTCATAGAGCAATACCCCCTGAAACTTGAAGTCTTCGGCATTGGCGAGGACACGATGAGCCATGCGAGCTTTTACGCCTCGGAGGCCTTTAAGCGCATTGACCGCGGCGAGAAGCCCCTGAGCGACGGGGTAATTCTTGAAGACGAGTTCTTCAAGGTGCGTGCTGTAAGCCTCAGGCACGACATCCAGTGCCTGGGCTACACGCTCGAGGAAGACTACCACATAAACATAGACAAGGCGGCCCTTACGGAACGGGGGCTTCCGGTGGGGCGCTGGCTTGCTGAGCTTAAAGGCCTTATCAGGGAGGGCGCGCCCGACGATACGGAACTTGCCGTGCTGGATAAGACCTTTCCCCTTCGAGATCTGAAAGGGCTTGCGATGATAACAGAGGGGCAGAAGATCTCCTACATCATGGACGCTGAGCCCAATGATGAAAACACCGAAAAAATAGTAAATCTGGTAAAGGGCTCCAACACGCTTTATTGCGAGGCATACTTCATGGAGGCCGACAGGGACAGGGCCCGCGAAAGACACCACCTTACGGCGAGGCTCGCCGGGAGGATAGCCAGAGAGGGAGGTGTCGATAACCTCGTGGTCACTCATTTTTCGCCCAAATACAAGGGTTCCGAAAGCTCGCCCGAACAGGAGGCGATGGAGGAGTTCAAAGGAGGACAATAACGCCGCCTTATATGGTATAATATAGCCTAAGCTATTGATATATTAAGCTTTATTGGAGAGGTGACCGAGCGGCTGAAGGTGCACGACTGGAAATCGTGTGTGGGGTTTATAGCCTCACCGAGGGTTCAAATCCCTCCCTCTCCGCCATTTGGAATATATTTGGAATATAGCAGGGGCCGTATTTCCTTACAGCCAGGCAATGGCCCTGCGCAGCAGGTGGATGTGAACCCCGCCAGGTCCGGAAGGAAGCAACGGTAAGCATTTTATCTGGGTGCCGCAGCAAGCCATTGCCTGACTGCAGGGAAATACGGAGCGTTTTTTTAAATGAATTATTTTAAGAAAGAGACTTGTCCATGAGCTACCTGGTGCTTGCGAGAAAGTGGAGGCCGCAGGGGTTTAAAGACCTCATCGGCCAGAGCCCGATAGTGAGGATACTTACCAACTCCATCGAGCAGGACAAACTCGCCCACGCATACATCTTCTCCGGCCCCAGGGGCATTGGCAAGACTTCCACGGCGCGAATCCTCGCAAAGGCTCTGAACTGCGCCGAGGGCCCTACCCCCGCGCCCTGCGACAAGTGCCCCTCCTGCACCGCAATCACCGAAGGGCACTCCGTGGACGTCATCGAGATAGACGGCGCATCCAACAATAGCGTGGACGACATCCGCGACCTTCGCGAGAGGGTCAAGTACGCCCCCTCGGGCGGAAAGTACAAGGTCTACATAATAGACGAGTCCCACATGCTCACCACGCAGGCCTTCAACGCGCTTCTTAAAACTCTTGAAGAACCCCCGCCGCACGTGGTATTCGTGCTGGCTACCACCGAGCCCAGAAAGATTCCCCTTACGGTAATGAGCCGCTGCCAGCACCTTCCTTTCAGGAGTATTTCAACAGAGAAGATAAGAGAGAGGCTTGTTCAGATATCCGAGGCCGAGGATATCAGCATAACCGGCTCCGCCCTTGGCATGATAGCGAGGGCCGCCGACGGAAGCATCCGGGACTCCCTGACCATACTGGACCAGGTGGCCTCGTTCTCGACCGAGATCCACGACACCGACGTCAAGGACCTACTCGGCATTGCGGACTTCAAAGGCCTTACGGACATCACCAGGGCCTTGCTTGAGGGCAAAAGGGACGAGATCATCGGCACCGTGGCCGCCCTCACCAACCGTGGCACCGACCTCCGGGCCTTCACGAGGGACCTTATAAAATTCTTCCGCGACCTGATTGTGGCAAAGCTCACCTCCGGGGCCGAGGGGATGCTCGATGCAAGCGCCGAGGAGATGGGCGATATCTCGAAAATCGCCTCAGGGGTCTCGCTTGAATACCTGACGCTGATAATCCCCGAACTCATAAAGGCGGAGTCGGACGTAAGGGCCTCGTTCTCCCCGAGAATAGCGCTCGAGATGGCCCTTGTAAGGATAAGCTACCTCAGCATGTACCGGCCGGTAAGCGACGCGCTTGCCGCCCTGTCGGAAGGGTCGTTAAACGTCTCCGCCGCCCCTCCCTCAGGAGGCGCCCCGGTCGCCTCGAAAGCGCCGCCCGAGGAACCTTCAACGGTAAAAGAGGAGCCAGCGGAATTCCAGGCACCGGAAAACCCTGCACCTAACCCTGCGCCTGCGCCCGAACCAGCCCCTGAGCCTGAGGCCATGGACGCGGCGGCCCTCCTCAGCCGTATAATCGACAGTATCGAGGACCCGCTGCTTACGTCGAAGCTCGCACTGGCCAGCCCCGAACTCAACGATGGAAGCCTCACTCTCACCTTCAAGAGCAAGGACGCCGCGATCTGCGCGGAGCCCCTGCAAAAATGCCTTGATATGATATCAAAGACCGCCTCGGACGTCCGCCGCGCCCCGACCACCATCGAGATAAAGGTCAAGGCCGCAAGGACGAAGCGCGAAAAGAGCATCAAGGAAAAGGCCATGTCCGAGCCCCTTGTGAAGGAGGCCCTTGAGCTTTTCGAAGGCAGGGTCGTTGACGTAAGAGAAGTAAAGGACAACTGAAACCATAAAACGGAGGACGCAATGTCGAAGAAGATGCTCGGCAATATAATGAAAGAGGCCCAGAAAATGCAGGCCGAGATGGCCCGCGTTCAGGAAGAGGCCAAGCAGAAGACCGCCGAGGCCACCGCCGGCGGCGGCATGGTAACCGTGGTAGCAAGCGGCACCGGAGAGATAGTCTCGGTGAAGATAGAAAAAGAGGTCGTTGACCCCGAAGACGTCGAGATGCTCCAGGACCTCATCATGGCCGCCTCGAACGAGGCCCTGAGGCGGGCGCAGGAGATGGTCAACGAAGAGATGTCCAAACTCACCGGCGGCATGCAGCTGCCCGGACTCGGCGACCTCGGAAGCCTTCTTAAGTAAAGCGTTATCAAATGGCGCAGGGCATAATAGAAAACCTCGTAGAGCAGCTCATGAAGCTCCCGGGCATCGGGCGGAAGACCGCCCAGCGGCTCGCCTTCTACCTCCTTGCAATGCCTGCCGAGGAGGCAAAGGCAATCGCCAACGCCATCACCGAGGTAAAAGACAGGGCGCGCTTCTGCTCCACGTGCTTTAACATCACCGAGTCCGAGCAGTGCTCCATCTGCAGAGACCCCGCGCGCGACCTCAAGAAGATATGCGTTGTCGAGGAGCCCTCAAACATAATCGTTATAGAGCGCTCCGGCTCTTTCGGCGGCCTGTACCATGTGCTCCTGGGCTCCCTCTCGCCAATTGACGGCATCACGCCTGAGAAACTCAAGATAGACGAACTTCTTAAACGCGTCCGCGCAAACGGCACCGATGAGGTCATCATCGCCACCAACCCCAATACCAGGGGCGAGATGACGGCCCAGTACCTTAAGGATGTGCTAAAGCCCCTTGAGGTAAAGGTCAC
>DAOUWH010000286.1 GCA_030667205.1 Nitrospirota bacterium | reverse complement strand
TCACCCCCTTCTGCGCGATAACCCTGTAGCGGCGCTCCATCTCATAGACCATCTTGCGGAGCATCTCGGCGGCCTCCTTGGGGTTCGTCACCACGGGAGATATCAGGTGGGGGATGCCGTCGTAGTTCGTAAGCTCGAGGAGCTTGGGGTCTATCAGGAGCATCTTTACCTCGTCGGGCTTTGCCTTGTAAAGGATGCTCATGACCATGGCGTTAAGAAAGATGCTCTTGCCCGCTCCCGTTGAGCCCGCCACCAGCAGGTGCGGCATCCTCGAAAGGTCCGCAGCAACGGGCGTGCCGAATATGTCCTTGCCCAGCGCCACCGTAAGCTTCGATGAGCTGCGTTTAAAAGTCTCGGCCGACAGTATCTCCCGCAGCGAGACTGTCTCGCGGTTGTGGTTGGGTATCTCAACGCCCAGCGCAGCCTTGCCCGGCAGGGGGGCGATCCTCACGGAGCGGGCCTTAAGCGAAAGCGCGAGGTCCTCCGCAAGCGCGGCCACACGGCTTATCTTCACGCCCGGGGCGGGCTCAAACTCATACATCGTGACCACCGGGCCGGTGTGCACCTGCACGACCTTGCCCTCGACGGAAAACTCCTGAAGCTTCTGCTCAAGAAGCATCGAGCTTGAGATAAGCTCTTCCTTCAAAAGCCTCTCCACGGGCTCGTAGAAGTTGAGGAGCTCAAGCTGCGGGAGCTCGTATCCCTCGGTGGAAATGCCGGACGGGACGGGCGCCTCCCCGGCCTCCTCCAGGTACGACGGCTCTACGACAATAGGCTCTATGTATTTCTCCTCCGCCGCCGGGGGTTCCTCCTCAGAAGGCTTCTTTTTCCTCTTTGGTTTTTCCTTCTCCGTGCCTGGCTTTATTACCAGGTTGATAAGCGACACGGGGCTGAGCATAATCAGCGACGAAAGCACCATGGCAAGCGCAACTATGTATGCACCTACCGTGGAAAGCCCCTTGACGAACAGCCACCCCAGGGCCTTGCCCAGAAAGCCGCCCGCGCCGTACTTGAGCCCGAAAGAAGAGACCATAAGGCCCGCAAGCACAGGGGCCGACACAAAAAAGAGCACCGCACCGATAAGGTGCACTCTCTGGCGCTCTTTCCCCAGGAGCCTCTTAATCCCGTAGATCAGCCCGAAAAGCGGGAGCGCATACGAGGCCACGCCTATCGAGGTCATCAGGATGTCGGACAGGTACGACCCGACTACTCCGCCGTAGTTCTTTACCGGCCCCTCGGAATAGGTAAACAGCGAGCGGTCCCACGTCCAGTAGCTAAAAAGGCTCAGCGCCGCATAGACGCTTCCCAGCACCGCGCAGACACCCAGCACCTCCCGCCTTACTCTCCGAGCCATAACCACCCCAGTATAACTCCCGCAAGCACTACCCTGTAAATGACGAATACGTTCATAGTGTGGTCTTTAAGATAGCTCAACAGGAACTTAATCGCAATTACGCCCGTGACCATGGAGACCACAAACCCCACGGCGAAAAGCCCGAGGTCGTAACTCTCCGCGGCGCCGATGAGCTTGCGCCCCTCAAGCACCGTCGCCCCGCCTATGACCGGAATGGAAAGCAGGAACGAAAACCTCAGGGCCTCGACCCTCTTCATGCCCCGCATCAGCCCCGCCGATATGGTGATGCCCGAGCGCGAGACGCCGGGTATGAGGGCAACGGCCTGGAGGGCGCCTATGAAGAGGACATCCAGAAGGCCGAGGGATTTTAAGGCCTTTTTCCCCTTAAGGGTCTCGGAGGCATACATCACACCGCCCACCACGACAAGGGCGGCGGCGATGACCTGGGGGCCCCTTAGCGGGCCGGCCACGTAGTCCTCAAGATACAGCCCGGCAAGCACCGCCGGTACCGTGCCCGCCGCGATCAGGAGCAGGAGTTTGAAATTTTT
>DAOUWH010000186.1 GCA_030667205.1 Nitrospirota bacterium | reverse complement strand
TTGCATGTTTTCCTCCTCAAAAGAGATAATGACCTTTTAGAACATATAGATGAACAAGCCAATAGCACGAAAATACTTGACAAATTAATGCTGATAGCTTTAGGATTACAGGTAATACCTTAAAAGTCGAGCATTTATTACATGTAACAACACTACAATTAAGAGTAGCAAGGAGATTCAGCGGGGATTTTCAAGATGATTATATACCCGATACAAGAAAGGGGATGCCTTCAAGAGACGGTTAATACCCGGATGGGGAGCACAAAAAAGCCATCGAATACTTTGAGGAGGCCCTTGTAATCTTTAAAAATACTTTTGGCGAGGAACACCCCAGTGTAGCCCTATGCCTTAGCAATCTGGGCTCGGCATGGCATGACCTCGGCGAGCACAAAAAAGCCATCGAATACTTTGAGCAGGCCCTTGCCATTGACAGAAAGGACAGAAAGACCTTTGGCGAGGAAAACCCCCTTGTCGCCAGAGACCTTAACAACCTGGGCTCGGCATGGAATGCCCTCAGGGAGCACAAAAAGGCCATCGAATACTATGAGCAGGCCCTTGCAATTGATAGGAAGTTCTTTGGTAATGAACACCATAATGTAGCCACACGCCTTAACAACCTGGGCTCGGCATGGGATGCCCTCAGGGAGCACAAAAAAGCAATCGGATACTATGAACAGGCCCTTGCCATCCTTGAAAAGTTTTTTGACGAAAACCATCCGAATGTAAAGGCCACAAAAACCAACCTTGAGCAAGCCCGTCTTGAAAATTCCGAGTAACCCCTTATTGCAAAGTGCAGCAGAGCAGAAGCGCAAGAAAAGTGGATGTCATTCCTGTGAAAACAGGAATCCAGAAAGGCCGTCCGAAAAAACCTCTGGATTCCCGCTTCCGCGGGACTGACGAAAGAGGTGGAGGGTCTTAATTTTCTACCCCGCCTTGAACTTCCTGAGCCTCAGGGCGTTCGTAACGACAGTTACCGAGGACATGCCCATCGCGGCGGCGGCGAATATCGGGCTTAAAAGTATCCCGAAGAACGGATAGAGCACACCCGCGGCAACAGGGATGAGAATCGTATTATACGCGAATGCCCAGAAGAGGTTCTGCCTGATATTGCGCAAGGTGGCCTTGGAAAGGGCAATCGCCGTAACCACGCCCTTTAACTCTCCCTTGATAAGCGTGATGTCCGAGGCCTCCATGGCAACGTCCGTGCCCGTGCCGATGGCAATGCCCACGTCTGCCTGCGCGAGCGCCGGGGCGTCGTTTATGCCGTCGCCGACCATGGCAACCACCTTGCCCTCTGCCTGGAGTTTCTTGACCTCGTTGGCCTTCTGCTCCGGAAGGACCTCGGCCAGCACCCGGTCTATGCCCGCCTCTTTTGCGATTGCCTCGCCGGTGCGGCGGTTGTCTCCGGTGAGCATTATCACTTCGATGCCAAGGGCCTGAAGTCTTTTTACCGCATCTATAGAACCTTCTTTTAAGGTATCGGCCACGGAGATAATGCCCGCCGCGTGGCCGTCTATGGCGACGAACATCGGGGTCTTGCCCTCAGCGGCAAGTGTCGAGGCCCTCTCCCTCAGACCGTTAAGGCCTATGCCCTCGTCGTTCATAAGGGCCTCGTTGCCAAGGAGGATGTTTTTCCCATCGACCTTCGTCTTTATGCCGTGGCCGGGCACTGCCCTGAACTCGGAGGGCTCCTTAAGCGTCACTTCCATCTCCGCGGCACGTTTTACAATGGCCTCGCCAAGCGGGTGCTCGGAGCCCTTCTCCGAGGAGGCGGCATAAAACAGTATCTCCTTCTCGGTTGCCGACTCGTGCGCCAGAACATCTGTCACCGTAGGCTCTCCCTTTGTAAGCGTGCCTGTCTTGTCGAACACTATGGCGTTAATCTTGTGCGCGGTCTCGAGCGACTCGCCGCCCCTTATGAGGATGCCATGCTCGGCGCCCTTCCCCGTGCCCACCATGATAGATGTGGGCGTGGCAAGCCCCAGGGCGCACGGGCAGGCGATTATCAGCACCGCGATGAAGTTAAGCACCGCATAGGTAAACGCGGGTGCCGGGCCGAAGAAATACCATACGAAAAACGTAACAGTGGCAATGCCCATCACCGCGGGCACAAAGTACGCCGCTATGCGGTCGGCAAGCCTTGCTATGGGGGGTTTTGAGCCCTGCGCTTCCTGCACCATGTTTATGATTTGCGCAAGCATCGTGTCTCTGCCGACCTTGGACGCCTCGAACTTAAAAGTGCCTGTCTTGTTGATCGTGGCCCCGATCACGGTGTCCCCGGCCTTCTTCTCCGCGGGGATGGACTCGCCCGTTATCATCGCCTCGTCCACCGATGAGTAGCCTTCCTTTATCACTCCGTCAACCGGGATCTTCTCGCCGGGCCTCACCACCACGACGTCGCCGGCCTCGACGTCCTCGATGGGGATGTCTACCTCGGCGCCGTCTTTAATCACCCGCGCGGTCTTGGCCTGAAGGCCGATGAGCTTTTTAATCGCCTCGGACGTATGCCCCCTGGCCCTTGCCTCAAGGAGCCGTCCGAGGAGAATCAGCACTATGATTGCCGCGGCGGTGTCGAAGTAGACGTGGGCGGCGTAGCCCTTGACCTCGAAGACCGAGGGAAAGAACGTGGCCGCAATGCTGTATATATAGGCCGCCGAGGTGCCCACGGCTATAAGGGTGTTCATGTTGGAGGTCCTGTGCCGGGCGGCGGCCACCGCGCCGGTGTAGAACTGCCAGCCTATCCAGAACTGCACGGGCGTTTCGAGTAAAAATTGGATTAAAAAATTCGTCTGGCGGGGAATCTTAAAGAGCAGTGCGTCGAGGCCGAGCTTGCTCCAGAAGACAAGCACAAATATCGGAACCGTAAGCACGACGCCCGTGATGAGCTTTCTCTTGAGCTTCAGGTAGGCGGCCTCGCGCTCGCGCTTTTCTTTCTCAACGATGTCCTCGCCCTCTGCCACGGTAACAAGTTCGTAGCCCGCGTCTTTTACGGTGCGCTTGAACTCCCGAATGCCGACCTGCGAGGGGATATATTCGACCGTGGCTCGCTCGGTGGCAAAATTAACGCCTGCCGAGAGCACCCCCTCAAGGGAACCAAGGGCTTTCTGTACCCTTGCGGCGCAGGACGCGCAAGTCATGCCCTTTATGGGAAACGTCTGCTTTGTTGCGGTGGCGCCGTAGCCGAGGTCTTTGATGGCGCCGAGGAAGTCGTCCACCGACACCTTCAGCGGGTCGTACTGCACGGTGGCCCGCTCTGCGGCGAAGTTTACCGACGCGCCGCTTACCCCCGGCATTCCGGACAGGGTGTCCTGTATATTTGTGGCGCATGAGGCGCAGGACATCCCGGTTATTGGAATATCAAGCCTCCTGCCCTCCCCTTCTGCGGGGGCGGCCTCTTCCTTTTTTATATGTTGAGGCTCTTGGGCAGGAACTTTTCCCTCTAAATATTTCTCGGGCTCTTTATCGAAATTCTCCTTGCAGGGCTGCGAGCAGAAATAGTATGTAGTGCCCCCGTGCTCCGATGTCGCCACGGCATCGGCGTCCTCGATGTTCATCCCGCAGACAGGGTCTTTTACCTTCATTCCTCAAGCACCCCCTTTCTTAATCTAATTTTAACCACAAAAATATGAATTTTCCATGAAATAAATCATATTAAGGGGCCTTCCGCCCCTTTTTTGGAAATTCCATCGAAACAGGGGGCTTTTGTCAATTACAGGCAGCACCTGTCTTTGCGGCCGTGCTGCCAAATTCTGCGTAAGAGGAGCGGTGTCCCCTTTGAGAGGGACCTTGTCCCCCTTGACACGGATAAACCCGATAAATTATTATAAATCCTTTAT
>DAOUWH010000034.1 GCA_030667205.1 Nitrospirota bacterium | reverse complement strand
GATAAGGGCCGAGGTGCAGTGTGTGGGGTTTTTAATGATGGATTCACGGTGCACCAGTTTAAGCTCACGGGCAAAGCGCTCGTAATCAAATGGACCGGCAGTGCCGGCCCAGCGGGCGATGTCCTCGGGCCTGTTGATGCCGAGCCCCTTGGCAAGGCTCACGCCGAAGCGGCCCCTGTCGCCGCCCTGCCCGATGCCGGCGTCCTGGATTGCCTTTTTAGCGGCCCACAGGGCAAAGAGGGTGCACCTCTCTCCTTCCCTTTCGGCGTCCTCGGGAAACTCGGCGGCTATTTTCTGCCAGTCCTCATCCCTGACCTGGCCCACGGCCTGCACGGGCGACTTCTCCGCATCCGGATAACTGAGACGCCTTGTGCCGGAGACGCCGTCGAGGGCCCGCTGCCAGTTCTCATTAACATCCAGACCGTTCGCCGTTGCGAGGCCAAGGCCCGTTATGACCACTCTTTTATTCATTGCCCTCTTTCAGCTCCAGGCCGCTGTAGTAGCGAAAGCGCACGCGCAGTTCCTCGGGGTCTACCTTGTGGAAGTGGCTGTAGATGATGCGCTCCACCGAGGCGACCTTATCGCCCCCGACAAAGACCTCCGCCCTGCCAAGCGTATCCCTCTTTGAGGTGGAGATAATCTCTCCCCTTATCTTCGCCTCAAACCCCGGCCTGAGGTCTGAGGTAGTCTTCACCCCTTCCACAAGAGACATTATCGGGGTGAGTTTAAAGTCATATGAATAGATAACGAGCCAGCCAAGGAGCTGTGCCATGGCCTCGATGAAAATCACTCCGGGCACGAGCGCCTTCCTGTTGAAGTGCCCTTTTAAAAACTCCTCCGATAGCGAGAACGCCTTTACGCCCTCTATGGACTTTCCCTTCTCCAGCTTCGTTACCCTGTCGTAGTAAAGAAACCTCATCCTGCGGCCTCCACTATCAGTGCGGCGCACTGCCCTTCGTGGCTTATACAGCTGACCATTACGCGCCTGATATCCATTTTAACCGCTTTCCCGGCAACTATGTTGAGGTTGATACTGCCGTCTATGGGGTCGGCATTGAGGGTCGGCGGGACGGCGCCTGTCCTGAGCATCTGGATGCCCAGTGCCGTATCCACTACGGAAGAGGCCGCAAGCATATGCCCGAGGGCGCCCTTCGAGGAATAGACCTTTAACCTGTCTGCTCCGGCGAATACCTGATTTACCGCTTCGGCCTCGCTGCGGTCTCCCGCGGGCGTTCCGTCGCCGTGCGCTATGAGCACGTCTATGTCGGAGGGTCTTAACCCTGCGCCTTCAAGCGCTGTCTGCATCGCCCTTGCAATCGCTTTCGAATCGGGGACGGAATCGCCTATGGAAAAGGCCTCGCCGTGGCCCGTGATCCGGGCAAGGGGGGTCGCGCCCCTTTGTTTCGCCGACAAGCCGCTCTCAAGGGCCAGTACGGCGCAGCCCTCCCCGAGTATTGTGCCGTCCCTATCGGAAGAGAACGGCCTGCATGTGTCCTTGCCTAATATCCCCGACAACGAGGCCCTTGCGATATTCAAAGGGGAGACCTTCTCGCTCACCCCTGCGGCAAGGGCCTGAGGGGCGCGCCCCTCGGCCACGGAGAGGGCCGCCTCGCTGAGGGCCTGAGCGCCGGAGTCCGCATCGGGCGAGAACACAGTGTTTTCTCCCCTTACGCCCAGGGCTATAGTGGCCAGGCAAAAGGCTATGTTGTTGAGCATCCCGAGGGGCCAGAGCGGATATATCTCCCTGAAGCCCTCCTCATAGAACTTTCCATAATCGATTGAACCATCGTTGCTCATGGACGCATGGATTGCGGGTAAAAGGTCCTCGACCCTGTAGTCCACGCATCCCATTCCGGCAAAAAACGCGATGCCGTCTTTTGGTGCGGACTCTCCGTCGAGGCCCGCATGGGCGAAGGCATCCTTGGCGCATTTAACGAGCATGTAGGCGTGGGTATCCATTATGCGCGCATCCCTCCGGCTTATGCCGAGGGCTTTAGGGTCGAGGTCGCCTATCCGCGCCGCGGTCTTCGTGGTAAAACCTTCTGTTGGAAATCCCTCGATGGGGCCGATGCCCGTGCGCCCCTCAAGGAGGGCCTTGAAAATCTCTTCAGGGCTTTGCCCAAGCGAGGTAACCATACCCACGCCGGTTATGACGACAACATTACCCATGGCAGAGCTCTTCCATCCGTTCAAATCCCCCTTTGGGAAAGGGGGATTCAGGGGGATTTTCCAAATGAATCACCAATTTCACCCCTCATATTTTCCGACAACGAGGCACGCGTTCTGCCCGCCGAAGCCGAAGGAATTCGAAAGCACCCTCCGGTGCTCCTGCGTGCGGGCCTCGTTGGGGACGTAGTCGAGGTTGCACCTCGGGTCGGGGTTTTCGTAATTTATTGTCGGCAGCATGACCGAGCGGTTGATGCCCATGAGGGCGAGTATACCCTCTATCGCGCCCGCCGCCGCGATGGGATGCCCCAGCATGGATTTCACGGAACTCACCGGGACCTCTTTCGCCCTCTCGCCGAAGACCTCTTTTATCGCGCGGGTCTCGGTCAGGTCGTTCTGCTGTGTGGATGTGCCGTGGGCGCTTATATAGTCTATGTCCTCCGGACCTAAAGAGGCGTCCTCCATGGCTGCGCTCATAGCAAGCACTGCGCCGAGGCCCTTGGGGTGGGTGTCGGTTATCCTGTATGCGTCGGCCGAGGAGCCGTAGCCAAGGAGTTCCCCGAGTATCGGAGCACCACGGTGCTTTGCGTGCTTAAGCTCTTCGAGTATTAAGGCCCCCGCGCCCTCGCTCATCACAAAGCCGTTACGCTTCCGGTCAAAAGGCCTCGATGCGCTCTGCGGCGTGGCGTATCTTTCTGCAAGCGCGGTTATCAGCACAAAGCCCACGAACCCTACGAAGTTCAGCGTGCTCTCGCACCCGCCAGCCACCATCACGTCGCAGCGTCCAGACCTTATCATGTAGCATGCCTCGCCTATGGCCTGAGGCCCCGCCGAGCATGCCGAGACAATCGAGACGTTCGGCCCCCCGAGGTCATAGAGCATCGAAAGCACAGCCGTGGCCACGTCGGATTTTCTGCGGAAGAAGTCCCCGTACGGATAGCCACCGGCGCGCATCAGGCCTTGCATGTCCCAGTGCCCCTCGCCGTCGTAGAACCTGTGGAGTGCCATTATGTCCTGCACGGCGGTGTTGTCTCCGTGCGAGCCGAGCGCGACGCCGATGCCGGAGCGGTCCTCGATGTCCCCAAGCCTGGCCTGGCCGGCCGCCTCGTGGGTGGCCACCCTCATGAACCTCATCCCGCGCGAGAGGTACCTTTTCAGTTTAGTTTTGGGAAGGGATCTTTCGAATTCCTCGAGCTTTCCATCATCGACCTCCCCGCCTATGCGGCATGGCAGCCCCGTGGTGTCGAAGGCCTTTAAATAATCAATACCCGATTTTCCCTCCGAGGCGTTACTAAAGGTCTCCTCGGAATCCATACCCAGGGGGGTGACCATTCCATGTCCTGTTATTACGACGCGACGCTTTTCTTCCGGCATATCAGCGGCTTCCTATTAAAAGAATTCACAAAAGGCATATCGTCCCTGCGGATAAGGAAATGACGGAACAGGATTTCTTAAAAAATCTTCTTTTCTTCCTGGACCTTCCTGAGCCACTCCTGCGAGAGGTCGTCTCCGTTCGTGAACGCCGCGGGCTCCCCGCAGGAAGAGCACTTGACCTTTGCGCCGTCATCCGAGGCCCAGGCCGAGGCGCCGCAGGAGCACTTCTCCGGAAGAGTGTCAAGTATATCCATAACCCCGTTTGCAATGGACTGCACCGTTATGTGGGCCGGGATGTCGTCCATGTCGGTGCCCGCCGTAATTCCTGGCAGTTCTTCGCCAAGCCTGATTTTAAGTAGCTCGACGGCCTTCTCGGTAAGCTTTCCGTCTTCGTCGATAGCGGAGCCCTCGCCGAACATCTCCTCTATGTGCTCAAGGATAAAGTGGCGGGCCATCTTGATGCCAAAGGTCTGCTCTATCCTGTAGTTTATGTCGAGGAAGTCGAGGCTCTCGGCGTCGAGGTCGTTTATAAGCGAGCTTTCGGGCTTTATGGTGTCCTTCTCTATGCTGAGGGTCTCGGCCACCGCGTCCTTTACGGCATCAACGACCTTTTCCCCGGTAACGAAGTCCTGCGTCATAACGCCTCCTTAAGTATATTTATCAAAACTTGTTTACTTTTTTGCGGGCTGCCTGAAAAGGCTCAGGCTAAGGCCCTTGTCAAGCACTATGCATTGCCCGAGGATGCCCCTTGCCGCAGGGCTCGAAAGAAAGAGCACTGCGTCGGCAACCTCGTCGGGCTCTATAAAAATCTCCTCGGGTATCTGCTCAAGCTCCTCCCAGAACTGCCGCAGAGTTTTTAAGGCATCGGTCTTTACGATGCCCGCGCACACGCCGTTTACCTGTATCCCCCTGGGCCTCAGGCTCTCGGCACAGTCCCTGACGACGGCCTCCATGGCGGCCTTCATGCTGCCGAGGGGATAGGAAGGATTATAGAACTTCGAGCCGAGACTTGATATGAAAACAATCTTGCCTTTGGACTCCGTGAGGGCGGGCAGCGCCTCCTGGATGCAGAATATATTGCCCATGTAGTTGGTCTCCACGAGCTGTTTAAGTTCCCGCTCAAGGAGCTTTTCTATCGGCTTAAAGGGTGCCCTCGCGGCGTTTAGTATCAGGAAATCCAGCCGCCCCAACTTCTCAAGGGTCTCCTTCAGGAGCGTCCTTACCTCTGCCTTATTTGAAATATCCGCCTGTACGACGGCGGCACGTCTTCCGGCCTGCTCTATCTCTCCGGCAAGTGCCATGGCCTTTTTTTCCGAGGATCCGCCTGATTTTCGGTAGTTTATTGCGACGTCGGCCCCGGCCTGGGCGAACTTCCGCGCAATCGAGCTTCCGATGCCGCGCGAGCTGCCCGTAATGAGCGCGACCCTGTCTTTGAACAGAAAGGCTTCCATAGTTAATAATAATACTAAATATCTTGATTTTATGTAAAGTTAGGGGCTTATCGGCAGCCCGGCTCTCCGCCCGCACATCCGGTCGTGAAAAGAGGCCCTTATGTTAAAATATCCAATGGACAAAATCAAAAAAATAAAGCAAAGGTTTTTCACCACCCGCGAGCTCCGCATTTCCATCCTTATTATAATACTGCTTTCGTTCCTCTCGGCGGTGGTCTTCATGTACCTGATAAAGATCTTCGGCGGCACGATCAAAGAGCACAGCATACTGGCGTTCATACTGGTCATGGTGGGTTATGCCGCGGTCGTCGGGTTTCTGACGACGATCTTTGCGCACCGGTTCATCGGCCCCTTCGAGAGGCTTCGCTACGAGCTTGGCATCATAATCTCGGGGGACTATCAAAGAAGGCTCAATGTCAGGAAACGCGACGACGCCTACGTAAAGGCGTTCGTCGAGGACGTTAACAAGGTCATCGCCATGCTCCAGGAAAACGACCGCTGCGGCACCGAAGCACAGATGGACATCTTCTCGGAGCTCTCGGCGATTATCGGCAAGATGGACGACGCGGACCCCCACCGCAAAGAGCTCGCCTCGCTACGCGATAAAATCAGCACACGCCTGAGATAACCGTCATCTCTGCAAAAGTCTACGACCCGTAGATCGGGAACCCGGAAATCGAAAATGAGCATGGTGAGCTCGGAACCGAGTCTATCCGGCTTGTCGAACCATGCCAATGCTCAGTATCCTTCGACAAGCTCATGATGCTAACTCAAAGAGCTTCCCTTGTCATTGAGGGGCTACGGCTCATGAGACGAAGCGATCTCTTCTTTTGCGAAACGTTTCTCTGGAATCCCGCGACAAGCGACAGGCAGGACTTCACTTTAAACATAATGCCTGTTTAAAGCGCAGTCCTGTGCTTGCATGTTTTCTGCATTTCAAAGCCGGAGTCAGTATCTTTTTTCCTTCTTCACTACCTTGCCGATTATCCTGAACTCCCCGCGCGAGACCTCCTGGTCCTCGTACTTGGGGTTAAGGGGATGCAACACCCACCGCGTGCCGTACTTCTTGAGCTGCTTGAAGGTGGCCTCTTCGTCGGGGTTTTTAACGACCACGTAGTCGTTTGGGACTGCCTCCACGTGGGGCGAGACTATCACGATTACCCCCTCCTTGAACTCGGGCTCCATGGAGTCGCCTACCACCCTGAGGGCAAACACGTTTTTGCCCCTGACGTCGGACTCTATCCATTCGTCCGCGTCCCCGGGCTCGAAGGCGTCGCAGACATCCTTCCACCTGCCGGCCACGACCCACGATATAACAGGCACACGGTGAAAGCCGCCTATGCTTGCGGGCTCGATGTTGGCCACACCCGGACGGGCCTCCCTGAGAAAATCCTCAACTCCCGCGCCGAGGGCATCGAGGATGTTCATGACCTTGTAGAATGTGGGATTTCTGCGCCCGGTCTCTATATATATAATGTGAGCGTCCGAGACCCCGGCCCTCTCGGCAAGCTGCCTGGCCGACAGTCCCTGTTCCTGCCTTTTTTCCCTTATAAATTCCCCCAGGGTCCTCATTTCATTAACTATAGTTTATTTTTTCACGCTTGTCAAGCATTTTTTCCAACAATAGTTAATTTTTTTCTTGACAAGAGCCCTCGCCATGGCTACACTAACTATAGTTCGAGGAAGGGAGGTAACGTCATGAAGAAGTTCAGGCCAAGAAGGCTGGCAAAAAAGAGAAAAGAACTCGGCATGACCCAGCGGAAGCTTGCTACTGGCGCGCAATTGAGCACTGCGTCCGTGTCGTTGATCGAAAACGGCAGGAAGGACCCCAGGGTAGGCACCGTTACAAGGCTGGCCGAGGCGCTTGGATGCAATGTTGATTATTTTTTCGGCTAAATACTAACTATAGTTAATAATGGAGGTGTGTAATGGCTACCATTGCGGAGAAAATTAGTACAAAAGACGCCCTGATTACGGTCAGGAAGCGCGGGGAAGGACATCAAATTAACGACCCCGGGCTTTCGGCCGAGATACGGCGGGCCTACGGCCTTTGGCGGAGGATTAAGGCCCTCGAGGCCGAGCTCTCGGAGGCCAAGGCCCTTATTGTCCGGAGGGCCGAAGACCTCCGGGCCGGGGGCCACACGGTCGCATTTGAGACCGAAGGGATAACCTGCACGGTCGCGATGAGGTACGAGGCGGAGATACCGGAGAAAAACCTTCGGGAACTGAGAAGACTCCTCGGGAGAAGGTTTAAGGACCTTGTCAGGGTAAAGACCCGGTACTCCGGCACAAGCCGCCTCGTGGGCGAGGCCGGCCAGGAGGTGCTCGGGCTCCTGCGGCTAAGACGCCTCAGCCCACAGTTTAAGTGGGGAGTCACGGATTCCTTTAACACGGCGTCTTCTACCCTGAAGTTGCGAAAGGGTTATAAATGAAAACTGACGAGGACCTTATTGACGCTATTGACGCTCTCCCCGGAGACCTCAGGCGCATCGCGGAGGTGGCGGGCGTCGAGGCCGCCGTGAAAATAGCTCGGGCCTTCAGGGGTACCTTCCTGTATGTGCCGGGCCTTGACGAGATGATGCGCAGGCTGAGGGATGCGATCATTAAGGCTGACTACGACGGCGGAACGAGCGCAAGGAAGCTCGCACAAAAGTACGGCCTCACGGAAAGGCACATCTGGAGGATACTGAACAGCCCTTCAAGTGATATTCCGGAGGAAGTCCTGAATCTGCTCAAGGACGGCGGATGACGTCACCTGATTCGTTGAGCGAGGGAACCCGAGCCTGCAATCTCGAACTCCAGGTTTTTGATGGAGCTTTTCTGTCCCAGATAAACAATGTAAATTGCAACAAACCCCACGGCCGAGAGCACGCCCCAGACATAAAGGTGCTTTGCGAAGAAATTGTCCCAGATAAAAGCAGGCGCAACCTCGGGCATCAGCCTCTGGGTCACAAATAATACGGCAAATACGAGAAACACAAATTGCAGGAGCCTCAAAAAACCCTTCATGCTCTTCAGGCCGCCCTTGAGGTCGTTGAGCTTCCGGCGCCTCATGCGGTTGGCGCATTTTATGCAAAAACCCCTTTGCTGCGGGTCCCCGTGGTCCTGACACAGGGGCCTTCTCTTGCAGGACTTGCATATGAAGCCCGCAAACGGGTCTATGTGCTGCTCGCACTCTACGCACTGCACGTCAGCGTGGTGCTGAGTCTCAGAAGGCATAATAAATATTAGTAATTGCCCCTAAAAAAAGTCAATTATTTGCTTCTTACGGATGCATTTCCTCCATGTCCGCTGTGCGCTTTCCGCGGGACATTAACTTTAGTTTGTGACATCCAACTACTGACACATGTCATATGGACGAAGTCAGTGGTCTCCGGATTATGCTCAGTGCATGACGATGAGAATCGATGATAAGGTTCCCGCCCCCCCAAGGGCAGGGCAGGGGTTTCATTTAACGCCCCTGCCCTGCCCTCCCGCCTTTGACGTGGAGGCCATACGATGAGACTCGGTTACGAATGGTGGTCGCTTAAGCGCCTTAACGAGCAGCCACCCTGCAGTGTCGAGCCCTCGATGTCGTGCATCCCCCTGCGGGGAGACCCCATATGCCGGGCATGTTTTGAGACCGACATCCTGAGGGAGCAGCAGGAGCAGAATGATAACCCTTAAACGCATCGCTCAGGACGAAGAGGGGACCTTCGGCGTCCTCCTCGACAACGGGGCGCCCTTTGCGCTCACCGCGGAGAATCCCTGGGCCGGCAACCGCCCCGAGGTCTCATGCATCCCCCGTGGAAGGTACACCTGCAGGAGGATGCGCTCACCCCGCTTCGGCGAGACCTTCGCGGTTGCCTCGGTGCCGGGCAGGACCCACATCCTGTTTCACAGGGGAAATACCCCGGAAGACACACGCGGCTGCATCCTCGTGGGCAACCGCTTCGGAACTTTAAAGGGAAACGTAGCCGTGCTCTCAAGCCGGGAAGCCTTTAGAGAATTAATGGAACGTTTAGAAGGAAAAGAAAAATTCAACCTTTTAATAGAGGAGGTTTAAAGAGATGGGAATTTTATCGATGCTGCTTCCCGCCCTTGTACCCGTCGCCGCAGACGGTTTAAAGGGTCTTTTCAGAAAACTTACCGGCGGCGACCCCGCCGAGCCGCAGAACGTAGAGGAACAGCTCAGGCTCATGGAGGCGAGCACCGAGAGGCTCAAGGCAATGGCCGAGCTTGACCGCCCCTACGGCGAGATCTCACGGTGGGTGGCAGACCTGAGGGCCTCGTTCAGGTATGTGCTTTCGGCCCTGATAGTACTTGCCGCAATTGGCGTGGGCATCTATGTGGCCACGTCGATGCCGGAGCTAAGGAAAGTGGTATTCATTGCGTTTCTTGAGATGGCAGGGGCTGCGTTCTCCTTCGTCTTCGGAGACCGCATGTACCGCCACCTGAAAGGCACCCTGAAATGATGGAGCAGACCTTTATCAAAGCCCTTGTGGATGCAGGCGTGGGGGCGTTCATCGCGCTTTTCATCCTTGCTGGCCTCTACAGGATTGCCGGCAGGCTCGGGGGCAGGTTCATCGAGGCCCAGCAGTCGCAGGCAGAGGCCCTCGGGGCGCAGGCGGCCTCTATAGAGGGGCTCACTCGCTCGGTGCAGGACTTCGTGGTCAATGACAGCTCGGAGCACCGCGAGATGCTCGTGCTCCTTAGGTACATCGCACAGCAGCAGAATTCATTCGAGGAGGTAAGGCTTGAACACAACAGGCGTAAAGAACAGGCGCATCCGCATTGCACTGTTAAAACTTCTTAAGACCGAATACCCCGGGGCCCTGGATTTAAAGGCCCTCCAGTTCGCGCTGGACAACCTTGGCTACCCGATGCCCGGGGGAGACCTCGAAGCGCAACTGCGGTATCTGGAGGAAAAAGGCTACTCCCACCTGAAAAAGCACAGGGGCTTCGGGGTGGAGATATCGTTTGCTTCCCTGAGCGCTTCGGGCTGGGACCTCCTGGACGAGCTTATCACGGAAAAAGGAGTGGACGGAGAACTATGAGCCATAAGCCCTCCTTCGAAAAACGGATGATAGACGACCTCCTTACGAGGAAGGAGGCCTACGAAGTTTATTTCGAAAAACAAAATGGAAAAATCGACAGCAGGGCCGAGAGCGCGTATGCCTCGCTCGTAAAGACAATCATCGAGCTGTCCATCAAGACAGGCTCCAGAACAAAAGACCCTGAAGAGCTTGCTCGCATCGCTAAGGAAATCCTTGAGAACGACTATGGAATCAAGCGATAAAGCGACAGGACATAACAATATCCTCACAATCGCGCCGCCCCCGGCTTGCAGCGACGGCGCGGAGATGTTATCCGCGGAGGCATTGGCGGCGAAACAGGCCGAGATACT
>DAOUWH010000228.1 GCA_030667205.1 Nitrospirota bacterium | reverse complement strand
TATCATCCCTCCTATGTACCTTGAGCCCACGACAAGGTCTGACCCGCCCTTTATCTCCTCGATAAAACGGGGGAGCGCCAGAGGGTCGTGCGAGAAGTCGGAATCCATCTCTATGAAACAATCATAGCCCTTCTGAAGTCCCCATTTGAAGCCCGCAATGTATGCGGTGCCCAGGCCGAGCTTTGCCGGACGCTCCATCAGGTTGACCCGCTTGTCGTGCTCGACCCAGTGTTTTGCGATCTCGGCCGTGCCGTCGGTGGAGTTGTCGTCCACGATGAGTATGTCGAAAACTTCCTGGTCCAGCGTTTTTATGATTACTACCGGAAGGGTCTCTTTCTCGTTGTAAGTGGGCAGTATTACGAGCGGTTTCATCAAGTTATATTAGCAGATTTACTATTAATAATGGGCATTTTGCGGCCTGTGCCGAAGAAAATGACCAGAACTCCCGCGGAGGGCAAAAAGGATTGCCTGACGGCACCGATAGCGATATGATTTAACCATGCGAGCCGAGAAGCTGGACCTGAGACATAAGGACCTGTTGTTCGAAAGGCTCAAGGGGGTGAAGACCCCCATTTCCGAGTACAGCTTCGCGAACCTCTATCTGTTCCGCCACACCCACCACTACGAGGTGCTCTTTAACAAGGAACTGCTCGTCAGGGGAAGGACATACGACGGACACACTTATCTGATGCCGACGATAGACGTGAATGACCTGGATATAGAATATGTAAAGGGCCTCCTTCGGGAAGTCGATTTCCTCTTTCCAATTCCGGAGGAGAGGCTGAGCCTCTTCGACCCAGACGAATTTAAGGCTTCCTGGCTGGAGGGCGAGATGGACTACGTCTATTCGGTGGAGAAGATGAGCACGTACTCCGGGAGGAGGCTTCACAGTAAGCGGAACCTGCTTCACCGCTTTACGTCCCGCTACAGGCACGAGGCCTTGCCCCTGACCAAAGACAGGATGGACGACGTCCTGTTCATACTCGATAAATGGCAGGAGACACAGGGCCAGAGGGCAGGAGTTGCGGACTACGTGCCCTGCCGCGAGGCCCTGGAACTCTACGACGACCTCGTGCTCTGCGGGGGGATATACTATGCCGAGGGCGAGCCCGCGGGGTTTTTAATCGGCGAGGAGATAAACGACGAGACCTTTGTCCTGCATTTCGCGAAGGCGCGCATGGAGTTCAAGGGCGTCTACCAGTACATCTTTAACAATTTCGCCGGCCTCCTGCCCCGGGAATACAAGTACCTCAACTTCGAGCCCGACCTCGACATCGAGGCCCTGAGGCACGCGAAGGAATCTTACTTCCCCGAGTTCAAGCTGAAAAAATACAGGGTGGCGCTTAAGAGGTAGGTTCCTCTTTTAGTTGTTTGCACCTCACGAAAGGGAGCCTTGTAAAGCGCGTGCACTTGTTGCAGGAGATGCAATCGGCCGCCTCCTTGCCTTCCTTCATGAGGTTGGGCAGGTTGGGCTCTCTTATAAGCGGCCTGCTTATTCCTATTAAGTCGGCCTCCCCCCGCTGGAGCACGCCCTCCATCACATCCCGTGAGCGCATCCCCCCGGTGAGTATCACGGGTATGCTCATATTCTTCTTGAAGAGCCTTCCCGCATCTTTAAGGTATGCCTCGTCTTCGGGTTTAAGGATGTCGGGCCTGATGGTCTTGGTGTGAGACTCTTTCATCCCGCCGCTTAGCTCCACGGCATCGAGCCCGGAGGGCTCAAGCCTGCGGACATGGCGAAGGCTCTCGGCAGGCGTAAGGCCGCCCTCGATGAGGTCGTCGGCGTTTACCTTTATGAGCACGGGGTAGTCGCTTCCCACGGCCTGTCGTATTGATCGTAAAATCTCTTCGGCGAAGTGCGAGCGGCGCTCTTCGTCGCCTCCCCAGTAGTCGTCTCGCTGGTTGGTGTAGGGGGAGAGGAAGCTCGATACAAGATATCCGTGGGCCGCGTGGATCTGTACCGCGTCGAACCCTGCGGAGTGCGCCCTCCACGCGGCGTCGGCGAAGGCGTCAATGACCATCCATATGTCGGCCTCTGTAACTGCCTTTGAGGTGGTCTTCGTCACCCTGTCATAGAGGGCCGATGGGGCAAGCGGGGGCTTGCCGCCAAGCAAAAGCGGTGGGCATTGCCTCCCGCCGTGCACGAGCTGCACGGCTATAAGCCCGCCCTCGCGGTGCACTGCGTCGGTAAGCCTTCTTAGCCCATCGATGTAGGAGTCGGCATGGATGGAGAGCATTTTCGGGGCGGCCCTCCCCGAGGGGTGGACGAGGGCGAAGCCAGTGATGATGAGCCCCACGCCGCCCCTGGCAAGGCCCTCGTAGGTCCCTATTAGCTGGTCGGTGACTTTTCCGTCCTCGTCGGCCATCTTCATGTAGGTGGCCGAGCGAACTATCCTGTTTTTAAGTTTTAAACCCGCGAATGTCAGGCCCTTAAAAAGCATCCCGATAGCCCCTTGAGGCAAAAATGCGTTTTTTAAAAGATTGCGCCGGATTTAAAAAGCGCATTTTTGCCGGTGCCGTAAAGCGACTCATCTCAGAAAGCATGTTTTGTTAGACTTTCCTCCGTTGTATGGGTTAATTTTAGTATATGACGGACAACGATACAATAGCCGCCGTGTCCACGCCCGCGGGCGAGGGGGGAATCGGCATAGTCAGGCTCAGCGGCCCCCTGGCATTCAGTATAGCAGAGAAGCTTTTCAAACCCGCACGCGCAGGCGGCTTCAAGTCCCACGCCCTGCGCTACGGCTTTGTAGTGGACCCCGGAACAGGCGAGAAGGTGGACGAGGTCCTGCTTGCCCCGATGCGGGCCCCGGGGACATACACGCGGGAAGACGTGGTGGAGATAAATTGCC
>DAOUWH010000070.1 GCA_030667205.1 Nitrospirota bacterium | reverse complement strand
CTCAGAAGTTCGCTTTCGATCTCCCTGAGCCGTTCTTCTCTGAGGTTGTACTTTCGAAGGGTGTCATGGAAGGACGTCTTCGCTGAAGTGTAAGGTTCGTTTAGGAGGTTCAGCGGATAGGACAGGAAGCGGAAGGGTTTAAAAGGGCCCCAGCGGCTCTGGAGCGTCATCAGGAGGACTGAGGCAAAAAGAAGCGTCAGAAAAAGCCTTAAACGCTTCCTGGGCATATTAATTAATGGCGACCCGCTTAAGGAGGTGGATGTCGTCGAGCATCTGGCCCACTCCCCTTACCACCGCCGTGAGCGGGTCCTCCGCGACCATGACAGTGAGCCCCGTGGTCTTTGCTATAAGGGTGTCAAGCCCCCTGAGCAGAGAGCCGCCCCCGGCAAGCACGATGCCCCTGTCCACGATGTCGGCGGCGAGTTCCGGCGGGGTGTTTTCAAGCGCGGCCCTCATCGTATCGATGATTACGTTTATGGGTTCGGAGATGGCTTCTCTGATTTCCTCTTCGTTTATCTGGATGGTTTTTGGGATGCCGGATATGAGGTCCCTGCCCTTTATTCCCATTGTCTTGGGCTCTTCGCCCTCTATGGCGCATGCCGAGCCTATCTCTATCTTTATATTCTCGGCGGTCCTCTCGCCTATCAGGAGGTTGTAGCGCCTTTTGATGTAGGCCATGATGGTCTCGTCCATCTTGTCGCCGCCGACCTTCGCCGCCTTGCTGTAGACGATGCCGTCGAGGGATATGACCGCGATGTCGGTGGTGCCGCCGCCTATATCGACTATCATGCTTCCGTAGGGTTCGCCGATGGGAAGCCCCACGCCTATTGCCGCAGCCATGGGCTCGGATATCAGGTAGACCTCTCTTGCGCCCGAGGCCGCCGCGGCGTCCTTTACCGCCCTCTGCTCCACCTGCGTGATGGTCGAGGGCACGCCGATTATCACGCGGGGGGACAGGAAGCTCCGCCTGTTGTGGACTTTGGCTATAAAGTACTTGAGCATCTCGCCCGTGGCGTCGAAGTCCGCTATGACGCCGTCTTTCATGGGCCTTATGGCGATTATGTCCGCCGGGGTCTTGCCGAGCATGCGCTTGGCCTCGGCGCCTACTGCGACGGGTTTTTTATTGTCTTTTCTCAGCACCACCACCGAGGGCTCGTTGCAGACGACCCCCCGGTCCTTCACAAACACAAGGGTGTTGGCGGTGCCCAGGTCTATTGCCAGGTCATTGGAGAAAAGTCCAAGCAGTTTTCCGAACATCAGCTCTCCTGTTCAGCCTCCGCCGTCTCAACGACGGAGGTCTTTGCAATTTCATCGCCCAAACGGCTGCCTTCGTTGCTGCCAATAAGTATTACGAACTCCAGCGCGACTACCGCCGCAAGCAGGAGCCATCCCACAATGGGAACCTTCCATAGTATGAGGCCTGCCCCCAGGGTGCTGTTCCTGAGGATAGAGTCCTTTATCGTGCATGCGGCGCCAGTGGCTTTCTCGACCCTCAGTCCCGTTAGCTTCTTGCCGATGCTTCTGCCTTCAAACAGGCCGTCGCTTATCAATAAATAGATAAGCCCTGCGAGCCATCCGGCCTTCGGGAGCGCCTCCGCCGCAGCCATTATCAGTATAAAATCAATGCTCTTTGAGACGACCCTCAGTAAGAGGCCGGCCCGTTTTTTGCCCATATTCTTTAATAGTAACACCAAAATGTTATGTTTTTCAATGTGTTATTTGGTCCCAAAATATGCCTGCCGTAGTGTCATCGCGGGGATTAACGGCGTCGAGGCAATTCCATTGCATTAAATGCCGTCCTGGGGTATCGTATTTGTCTATATGAACCTGGTAATAGCCACGAGGAACAGGAACAAGATAAAGGAGCTAAAGCGAATACTCGAGGGCCTCGACGTTACGCTGTTTACGCTTGATGATTTCCCCGGCTGTCCCGAGCCCGAAGAGACGGAAGACACCTTTGAAGGCAATGCCGCGATAAAGGCAAGGGCGGTTGCCGAGTACACCGGACGGGCGGCCCTTGCCGACGACTCTGGCCTTGAGGCCTATGACCTGGGGGGCGAGCCGGGGGTACGCTCCGCGAGATATGCCGGTGAGGAGGGCACCGACAGGGACAACGTTAAAAAACTCCTCAGCGAGCTTGCCGACACGCCCGATTACAAGAGGGAGGCAAGGTTCGTCTGCGTAATAGCGCTTGCCCGGCCCGACGGCACTTTTAAAACCTTCGAGGGCACGGTTGAGGGGAGGCTTGGAAGGAAGCCGCTCGGTGAGAGCGGCTTCGGCTACGACCCCATTTTCTATCCCGAAGGTCACGACAGGACTTTCGCCCAGATGAGCCCCGAGGAAAAAGACAGCATGAGCCACAGGGGAAGGGCCTTAAAAAAACTCAGGGAGTATCTTTCGCCGGAGGCATCCTGACTACTGGCAGCAGCCTCAGCGGCCCTTCTGCCTTAGGCTCTCGGCGATGCGGAAATGCTTGTCGGCCAATTCTTCAAGGCCCTTTTTCACGACATGGTATCCCCTGACGTCGAGGCCGTGGGCGTGCCAGTTGAGGGCGAAGGTGAGGTAGCCAACGACCCTGTTTCCGAAATTCAGGATGTCGCTTTCCATGACGGCCTCTTTTGCCCGTGAAGGCTCCATGATGTATTTAAAATCCTTGATCAAGGGGTTTTCGACAATATTCGGCTTGTCGTCGAAAACGAAAGGCACGTCGAAAGTGTTGGAGTAGGCAAGTATGCCCAGGAGCAGAATTAGGGCCATGCGGAAAGCGGTGTTTTGCAGGAGGTTTCCCGTTATTCCTGCGGGCCGGAAGCGCGCATTGCCTGTAGTGCCGGCGTTATCCATTTATTAATATATCATTTTTGGGATGTTGCCCCGCCCAGGGGGAACCCCTTCGTGGGGCAGGGAGGGCCGGTGCTAACGTCGCTAAGATACTATAAAATCTGAGTATTTGCCCCTCATAGACCTCAAATTACCATTATAAGAAAAATTAATATTCAATTTTAAATTTTTGCCTTGAAAAAACTCCCCAATACCCAATAGTATTAAGACCTTGACATGCAATTCCCACGGGGGAGCATCTGTTTGGAAATTGCAGGCAATCCACATTAAGGGGGTATTGATGAGACTCGTATTGTTGGGCGCGCCCGGTGCGGGCAAGGGAACACAGGCAAAGAAACTGATTGACAAGTACGGAACACCACAGATATCCACGGGCGATATTCTCAGGGCCGCGGTAGCCGAAGGCACGCCCCTTGGAAAAGAGGCCAAGGCCGTCATGGACAAGGGCGAGCTGGTGCCCGACAGCGTGGTGCTGGGCCTTGTCGAGGAGAGGCTCCAGCAGGACGATTGCAAGAAGGGCTACATACTTGACGGCTTTCCGCGCAACACCGCCCAGGCCGAGGCCCTCGACGGCATACTCGACAAGCTTGGCATGGGGCTTTCGGCGGCCATAAGCGTGGATGTCCCCTCGGAAGACCTTATGAAGAGGCTTACCGGCAGGAGGACCTGCAAGGGCTGCGGACAGATGTACAACGTACACTTCAGCGCTCCCGCGAAGGAAGGCACATGCGACAAGTGCAGCGGGGAGCTTTACCAGCGCGACGACGACAGGGAAGAGACCATCAAAAAGAGGCTTGAGGTCTACGAAGCCCAGACCGCGCCGCTCATTGATTACTACGGTAATAAGGGAATCCTTAAGAGCGTAGCAGGCACAGGCAGCATCGACGAGATATTCGAGAAGATGTGTGCCTCAATAGGCTGATTTTTAACTAAAAACATACAAGAGGCTGATTTTTAACTAAAAACATACAAGGCTAAAAGGAGGAAAAGATGGCCCTTGTAAACCCACACGGCAAAGATAAGAAATTAAAAATCAAGCTACTTGAGGGAAAGGAGCTTGAGGAGGAGAAGAAAAAGGCCAAGACCCTTACGGAGGTAAGGACCACATCGAGGGAGACCGGCGACATCATCATGCTGGGCGGCGGCGGGTTCAGCCCCCTTGATGGGTTCATGGGGCATGACGACTGGAAGGGCGTCTGCGACGAGTACAAGATGGCCGACGGCACTTTCTGGCCCATACCCATAACCCTTTCCACCTCAGAGGGTAATGCTGACAGCGTAAAGGTAGGGCAGGAAGTGGCTCTTGTGGATGAGGAAACAGGCGAACTCATGGCCACGATGAAGGTGACCGAGAAGTACAAGATAGACAAGGCCCACGAGTGCAAGCAGGTCTTCAAGACCGACGAGACGGAGCACCCGGGCGCTGCCAAGGTTATGGCGCAGGAAGAGGTCAACCTGGCAGGCCCCGTGAAGGTGCTGAGCGAGAGCATATTCCCAAAGGAGTACAAGGGCGTCTACATGAAGCCCGCCGAGACGAGGAAGATGTTCGAGATGAAGGGATGGAGCAAGGTCGCCGCGCTTCAGTTGAGGAACCCCATGCACCGCTCGCACGAGTACCTGTGCAAGATAGCCATCGAGACGTGCGACGGAGTGCTGATACACCAGCTGCTCGGCAAGCTCAAGCCCGGCGATATTCCGGCGGATGTGAGGGTGTCGGCCATAAATACGCTGGTTGAGCACTACTTCGTTAAGGATACCTGCATACAGGCTGGCTATCCGCTCGAGATGAGGTATGCAGGGCCGAGAGAGGCGCTCCTTCACGCCGTGTTCAGGCAGAACTACGGATGCAGCCACATGATTATCGGCAGGGACCACGCCGGTGTGGGCGAGTACTACGGGCCGTTCGACGCCCACCATATATTCGACGAGATTCCGGCGGGCGCTCTGGAGACCCAGCCGCTGAAGATCGACTGGACTTTCTATTGCACGAAGTGCGACGGCATGGCCTCCATGAGGACCTGCCCGCACGGCAAGGAAGACAGGATGCTCCTTAGCGGCACGAAGCTCCGCAAGATGCTTAGCGAGGGCGATGATGTCCCCGACCACTTCTCCAGGGCCGAGGTGCTTACGATTCTCAGGGCGTACTACGAGGGATTGACCGAGAAGGTCGAGATTAAGACCCATAAATATTCTGAAGGCGAATAACAAATATTCTGAAAGCGTATAACGCGAGAGGGGGTGATCAGACAGTTATAGGTTTTGTGTCTGTTCAAACATACGTGTAAATCCTATTAGGAGGTTTAACAATGCCGAGTTTTGTTATTGCTGAGAAATGCGATGGCTGCAAAGCGCAGGACAAGACCGCATGCCAGTACATCTGCCCCAACGACCTCATGGCCCTGGACAGGGACCTCATGAAGGCGTACAACCAGGAGCCGGAACAGTGCTGGGAGTGCTACAACTGTGTCAAGATCTGCCCGCAGCAGGCCATGGAAGTCAGGGGTTACGCGGACTTCGTTCCCCTTGGTGGAAACGTTATCCCGCTGAGGGGTACCGACTCCATCATGTGGACCGTCAAGTTCCGTAACGGAAAGCTCAAAAGGTTTAAGTTCCCGATAAGGACTACGCCAGAGGGTTCCGTGGACCCCTATGCCGGTAAGCCCGAGGCTAACCTCGACAACATTAAGAAGCCCGGTCACTTCACCCAGCAGGGTGAAGGCAAGACCTTGCCGACTCTTAAATAAAGGAGGAAAGGATAAATGGAAAAAGAATCCTGTACATTTTCATACTGCGAAAAGCCCGAGATCGTTGAGATCGATACCGATATCCTTATAGTCGGCGGCGGCATGTCTGCCTGCGGTGCGGCTTTCGAGGGTGTCAGGTGGGTCGAGGCGGCGAAGAAGGCCGGCAAGGGAGATATCAAGATAACTCTTGTGGACAAGGCCGCCATGGACCGCTCCGGCGCCGTGGCCATGGGCCTTTCGGCTATCAACACCTACATGGGCAAGAACGACCCTAGCGAATACGTCAAGTACGTAAGGGCCGACCTCATGGGCATCATCAGGGAAGACCTGGTCTATGACCTTGGCCGCCACGTCGACGACTCGGTCTGGGAGTTCGAGGATTGGGGCCTCCCCATCTGGAAGAAGGACGCAGAGGGCCACAGCCATGACGGCGCGCAGGGCGGAACCAAGCTCCGCGACGGCGGCACCCCGTGTAACTCCGGCAAGTGGCAGATAATGATCAACGGCGAGTCCTACAAGGTCCTCGTGGCCGAGGCCGCGAAGGTGGCCCTGGGGCTGGACAACATCTACGAGAGGGTCTTCATCGTGAAGTACCTCCTCGACGAGAAGGACGACAACAGGATAGCGGCTGCCGTGGGCTTCAGCGTCAGGGAGAACAAGGTCTACATCTTCAGGACCAACGCACTCCTGTCCGGCGCTGGCGGAGCGGTCAACGTCTTCAGGCCGCGTTCGGTAGCAGAGGGCCAGGGCCGTGCATGGTACCCGGTCTGGAACTCCGGTTCCGGTTATGCCCTTGGCATCCAGGTAGGCGCCGAGCTCACCCTGATGGAGCACAGGGTCGTCCCCGCACGGTTCACGGACGGCGACGGCCCGGTCGGCGCGTGGTTCCTTTTCTTTAAAGCGAAGGCCACCAACGCCATGGGCGAGGACTACTGCGTGGGCGAGAACTTCGAGGCGACCAAGAAGCTCTACAGCCCCTACGCCGAGAAAATGGGTACGGCCATCCGTAACCACATGATGATGATGGACATGAAAGCCGGCAAGGGCCCGATCCTCATGAGGACCGACCTTGCCTTGGCGGAGCTTGCAAAGACCATGGACAAGAAGCAGATGAAGCACCTCGAGGCAGAGGCATGGGAAGACTTCCTCGACATGTGCATCGGCCAGGCAGGCGTCTGGGCAGGCCAGAACATCGAGCCCGACCAGTCGCCGTCTGAGATTATGCCTACCGAGCCGTATCTCCTGGGTTCGCACGCTGGTTGCGCGGGCTTCTGGGCAAGCGGTCCGGACGACATCGGCGCCCCCGCGGAGTGGAACTGGGGCTACAACAGGATGTCCACGGTCACCGGTCTGTTCGTGATGGGCGACATCTGCGGCGCATCCGGCCACAAGTTCTCCAGCGGCTCGCACGCCGAGGGAAGAATCGCGGCCAAGGCGGCGGTTGCCTTCGTCCTGGACAACAAGGACTTCAAGCCCACAGTGACGAGGTCTTCCGACGAGCTCGCGGGCGAGCTTTACCTGCCGTTTGAGGTCTACGAGAAGTACAAGACCTACTCCACGATGCCGAATGTCAACCCCAATTACATTAAGCCCAACATGCTGCAGGCGAGGCTCCAGAAGATCGGAGACGAGTACTTCGGCGGCATCTCCACCTGGTACATGACATCCAAGACCATGCTGGAAGCGGGCCTTAAGCAGCT
>DAOUWH010000121.1 GCA_030667205.1 Nitrospirota bacterium | reverse complement strand
GTTTTGCCCTCTGCCTTTTTTCATCAAGTATCTTTTTGAAAATTTCACAGTCGACCGCCGTCACCTGCTGGAGTTTCTTTAAGACCTCGTCCCATTCAACGGGAGGCGTCTTGCCTAATAGCATGATTATTCCCCTGAGAAGGGGTATGTGGGCCGTGATTGCGCCGACAAGGCCCTCGGTAATGGTCTTTGCGCCGCCCATGCTCGCGAGGTACCCCTGCCTGAGACCGATGAGTTTTACCTTCAGCTCCCGCTCGCACTGGTGCCTGAGGTCGCCGTGGCGTATCTCGATGTTGCTTAAAATGTCCTCGCCGTACACGGTCTCGTGGATGAGTTTGAAACTAAGAAACTCTACCGGAAAGACGTCGAGCGATTTCTGGATATACTGAGGCGTCATTATAAGCGGTGCGGCGACCCTGTGCCTTCTGTACTTCTTTCCTTTAGGCGCGAGCACTTCGAGAAATTTCAAATCCATCTCGTTGAGCACGAAGATGGAATTCATGTCCGACGTTTTGGGGTTGAAATCCCCGGTCACGGAGCTTCCGGTCACATGGATAGAATGGATGTTCTCGGCATAGCCCGCGAGCACGTCCTCGAGAAAGGGTTTAATATTTTTTGAGACCTCGGGCCTCAGCTTATCCAGCATCAGTTCAGGCATTTAACTCCTCCAAAGGTAATTCATTAAATTATACCACTGTCCGTTTCGAATCCGACGGTTGACGTGGTTGGGCAACGAGCGGTTCTATCCAGACAGCTTTACGGGAGCTATCCGGCTGCCTCGGAGGGCGATAGCCCGAGAATGAGCGAATGCCTGACCATGTCAACCCTGTTATTAATCACCATGAAAAATCAATCCTTACTGCCCTCCGAGCAGTATCGAGCCTTTCATGTAAAAAGTGCCTGCCACCGCGGCGGTCATAAGGCACGCGAGCGTTGCCGCAAGGAGCGCCCTGAAGCCCACGTCCGAGAGGTCCTTTGTGCGCTCCGGAACGAGGGCCGCGATGCCCCCCACAAATATCGCAAGCGAGGCCACGTGCGCAAAACCGCACAGCGCATATGTGGCAAGGAACGCCGAGCGCGGATGTTCTAAAACACCCTCGGAGAGGAGCACCGCGAGGTCCTGGTAGGATTTCACCTCGGTCGCAACCACCCTCTCGCCGATCAGCTTTGCAATTTCCATGGCGTCCGAAGGCGGCACGCCTATCACAAGCGCAAATGGATAACATATATAGCCCAGTATCGTGGTGAATGAGAAACCCTTTATCCCGATTAAGCCCCCTGCCCATCCGAGGCCGGAGTCAAAGAGCGCCAGTATCCCCAGAAACGCGATCAGGAGGGCCACTATCCCGAATACGAGTTTTAAGCCCGCGTTCGCGCCGTTTATTATCGCCTCCATGACCGAGGACTCCCGCTCGTAATGGGGCGTTACCTCCACGCCAAGGGTCTCGGGCCTTCCGGTCTCGGGAAGCAGTACCTTCGACATCACGATCGCCGCCGGCGCAGAGAGTATCGAGGCGCTCACAAGGTGTCCGGCAATCATGGGGAACTGTCCCTGGAGGATGAACACATAGAGGGCCAGCACGCTTGAAGCTATGGTGGCCATGCCCGCGGTGAGTATGGTGCAGAGTTCCGAGCGGGTCATTTCCTTGAGATAGGGCCTCACGGTTGTCACTGCCTCCACACCCACGAAGATGTTGCTTGCGGCGCAGAGGGATTCGGCCCCGCTTATCCTCATGAGCCATGTGAAAACCCTTGAAAAAACCCTTACCAGCCGGGACATGACCCCCAGGTAGTACAGAGCGGCCACGATGCTTGCGAAGAATATAATCGTGGGCAGGGCCTGAAACGCCAGTATGAAGCCAATGGATTCCTCGCCCATCTCGTTAGTGGCGCCGGGCGGAAGCGCAAGCCTCCCGAAGACAAACCTCGTACCCGCGCTTGCGCTGTCGAGAACCCTCACCACGACATTGTTTACTATGAGGAAAAATCTGGCCCCAAAGGGCACGACGAATATAAAGACCGCGAAAACCATCTGAAGCCCCACGCCGGATATAATCACTCTGGGGTTTACGGCCCTGCGGTCCGTGGAAAGCGCCCACGCGAAGGCGATGAGCATGAAAATTCCGGCAAAGCTTACAAGGTTATACATGCGCCTCAGTCCTCCCCAAAATAAGTCCCTATAACTATAGTCCGCGAGCGCTAAAAACACAATGGCGCGAATCAAGATGGGGCTGTTAATAGACCGATTCATAGTAAAATAATATTACAATTGGCAGTTTAACAAACAGGTCTGTCTGTGCAGAGGCACGGTTTGTTTATTTTAGGACAAATTGCATGGCACTGATAAGAAAGGCATCTTATGTCGGCTTTTTCGGCTTTCTCGTAGCCCTCGGCGGCGCTGCAAAATTGACATCCTCATCTCTTTAAAACTATAATTAACCCCGGCGATGGAGTTCGCCTTTAACCGGTCGGGAAGGCCTGATGACTCCTGCACTTGAGGCAGGAGTTTTTTTATTCGCAAAAACAATCGGAGGTCTTTTATAGATGGCTGTAAGCATTGCGCTGATAGTGCTTCTGGGGCTATTCTCGGACTACGTCTTCAGGAAGCTACGCCTGCCCGGGCTTGTTGGGATGCTCCTTGTGGGCGTGCTCCTTGGCCCCTATGTGCTCGGCTTCATGAGGCCGGAGATGATAGCGGTCTCGGCGGACCTCAGGATGGCCGCCCTCATAGTCATACTCCTGAGGGCCGGGCTCGAGCTAAAAGGAGACCATCAACAGGGTCGGCAAGACCGCCCTGGTAATGGCCTGCCTGCCCGCCGTGGTGGAAGGCGCGGCGATAACGGTGTTCGCCCCGATGCTCCTTGGCATTACATATCTCGAGGCCGCGATACTGGGCTCGATTCTCGCGGCGGTCTCGCCCGCAGTGGTGGTGCCCCTGATGCTCGACTTTATGAAGAAGAAGCTGGGCACGAAAAAGGGCATCCCCACGCTGATACTCGGGGCCTCCTCGCTTGACGACGTGTTCGTGATAGTCGTCTTCACGATACTGCTTGGGATGCACGCCGGGAGCTACGACAGCGTCTATTTAAAACTTCTTGAGATACCCGAGGCGGTCCTCAGCGGCGCGGCGATAGGCGCGCTCACGGGCTATGCGCTTTACCGCCTGTTCGAGCGCTACCACCTGCGGGCCACGAAGATGACCATCGTGGTCGTGGCCTGCGCGGTGCTCCTTACGTGGCTTGAGGAGGAGCTTAAGACGAAGCTTGAGATGTCCGCCCTCATAGGGGTGATGACCGTGGGCATTATACTCCTTGAGAAGACCCAGCACAGGGCGCACAAGATATCGGAGAAACTCTCGAAGATATGGATATTCGCCGAGATACTGCTTTTCGTCCTCGTCGGGGCGCAGGTGGACGTGGGTGTGGCGCTCGACGCCGGGGCGGCAGGGGCCCTCCTGATACTCATCGGGCTGATAGCCCGGAGCATAGGCACGTATATATCGGTCCTCGGAGCAGGATTCAATTTCCGGGAAAAACTCTTCTGCGTGGTCTCGTATATTCCGAAGGCCACGGTGCAGGCCGCCATCGGCGCCGTGCCGCTTGCGGCGGGGGTGGGCGCCGGAGAGGTCATACTCGCCGTCTCGGTCCTGAGCATCCTTATCACCGCGCCGCTTGGGGCCATCGGCATCATGTTCACCGGCAAGCGCTGGCTTCAGGGATAAGTCCCTCTTTTCGAAAACAGATCGCATTCGGGGCTCCGCCCCAATGGCGGCACCTTCACATTTTTTTCATATTTTCTTCATTTTTTATTCAAATGTTTTTTATATCATGACAGAATAGAAACGGAGTTCAGGAGGCCCGAAATGAAGGACATTCTAACAGTACTGACAGAGATAGACGGACTCATGAAGGAGTTCCAGAGGAAAAAGGCCGAGCACGTGGCCGCCCTCAGCGGCGCAGGGACCAGCCCCGAGGCCATCGAAAATATAGAGAGCGAACGCCAAGAGATACAGAACAACATATACGCCCGGGACCCTTACACGAACCCGAGGCGTTTTATCAACTGGAATTAGTCCCCCCGCCCCCCTTCCAGAGAACCCGGGCCTACCGCCATTGGCCCGGGTTCTCTTACCCCTTTCATCGCACCTTCAAACGATACGTAACAGGATTGGGATATGAAGGACAACCTCATCATTAAAAGATACGCCGGTGGCGCCGCCATAGGCTTTCTGATGGGGGTCGTGGTGGTGCACCCGTTCTCCATGGTCTTTCAGGGCCTGGTGCACCCGTGGAGCGGGGTGGAACTGGGCGAGCTTTTTAAGGCCTTCGACGTACACCACCTGCCCATGGCCGTGTTCTTCGGCATCCTCGGCCTCGTGGTCGGGACGGCTACCACGTTTTTCCTCAATATCATCACGCGCGAGAGGCGCAGGGTCAAGCTCCTGGAGGGGCTCCTGCCGATATGTTCGTACTGCAAGAGGATACGCGACGACACGGGCACGGAGAGGGGCCAGGGCCCGTGGTACGAGATAGAGCACTACATCGCAAGCCGGACCGAGGCGGATTTCACACATGGCATCTGCCGGGAGTGCTTTGAGACCGTCGTCAAAAAAGAGCTTGAGGAAATGGAGAATGAATAACCCGTAGGCATCCGGGAACAGGGGCCGCGCCCCCTTGACAAAAATCCCAGTTGTGGTAAATTCAGGAGATGGAACTGCTATAGTACCCTAAATGAAAACACCCAAGGAGGAAGAGATGAAGAAGGCACTTATACTCATGGCCGTAGCGGCCCTCGTGCTGACGGCGGCGTATGATTACGCCAGCGCGCAGAGCATGATGGACGCCCCCGGCTACGGCGGAAGGCAAATGATGGAGACCGGGAAGGGCTACGGCGAAAAGCAGCAGGCCGCGCCCGAAGAAGGCTACGGCTATGGCCCCGGCATGATGGGCGGCTATGGCTACGGCCCCGGAATGATGCACGGACATGGCTACGGCTACGGCCCCGGCATGATGGGCGGCTATGGCTACGGCCCCGGCATGATGGGCGGCTATGGCTACGGCCCCGGTATGATGGGCGGCTATGGCTACGGTTGCGATATGATGGGCGGCTATGGCATGGGCCAGGGAATGATGGGTGGCTACGGCTACGGTCCCGGCATGATGCATGAGAGCAAGGGCAAGGGCAAGGGCCGCTGGGGCCGGGACATGACAGGCCCCGAGGCGCAGAAGTTCTACGAAGAGACGCGGGAACTCAGGCGCCAGCTCCACATGAAGAATTTCGACTACAGCGAAGCCTTTAAGGACCCCGACACCACGCCCGAGGCCATTGAAAAGCTCTGGGACGAACTCCGCGACCTCAAGCACAAGCTAAGGGAAAAAGCCCGTCCGGCGAAGGAGTAACGGGCTTTTAAAATTTTCCGGGAGGAAAGAATGGACAATCTGGCACTGATAAGCGGCCTCTCCCCCATGGCCCAGGGCGGCTGGGGCTGGGGCATGGGCCCCGGCATGATGGGCGGCTACGGCTACGGAGGCCACTGGTACTGGGGCATCATCATGATAGTGTTCTGGTTAGCCGTGGTCGTGGGGATAATCTTCCTCGTCCGCTGGGCCGTGATAAGCTCAAGGAGCCCCGCACAGGGCGCGCGCCCCGAGGACGGGGCAATGGAGATACTCAGAAATCGCGTTGCAAACGGCGAGATAGGCAAGGAGGAGTTCGAGGAGAAAAAGAAGGCCCTCCGGC
>DAOUWH010000241.1 GCA_030667205.1 Nitrospirota bacterium | reverse complement strand
GCCCCGGTATATGAGAAGGAGGATATCGCTTTCGGGGCCTATTTTCGAGGCCGCATGGTGGTAGTCCTTGACATCAGTTATCTTTTCCCTGTTAATCTCCATGATTACGTCGCCCCGCCTGAGGCCGTTTGCCGTCTCCACATCGGTCACAAGGACGCCCTCAAGGCGCTCCGGCATATCCAGGGTCTTTCTGAGGTCCTGGACCAGGTCCTGGACATGCACGCCCCCCAATGCGTTGTCATAGGTCCCGGGAAGCTCCTGCTCCTCCACAGGCAGCTCGCTAATATCAACCGTCAGGGAAAGCTCTTTGCCCTCCCTGGCCACGACCACTGTAACCTTCTTGCCGGGCAGTGTCGCCGCGACCATGTTCCTTAGGGCTATTGGGGTGTCGGCCTTCTTGCCGTTGTATTTGATAATGATGTCGCCCCTTTTGATGCCGGCCTTTTCCGCGGGGCCGTCCTCTACCGCGTCACTTACAAGTACGCCTTCAATGTCCTTCAGCCCAAACTGGCGGGCAAGCTCTTCCGTAACGGGCTGCACTGTAACTCCGAACCAACCCCTCACCACCTTGCCCTCCTTGATGAGGCTCTCCATCACGGAGGACGCCATGTTGCTCGGTATCGCAAAACCGATTCCCTGGTAGCCTCCCGTAACGCTGAACATCGCCGTATTGATGCCCACGAGCTCGCCCCCTACGTTGATGAGCGGGCCGCCGGAGTTGCCGGGGTTGATGGCCGCGTCGGTCTGTATGAAGTCCTCGTATTCGGCAATCCTGACGTTTGCCCTCCCCTTGGCGCTGACTATGCCGGAGGTGACCGTGTGGCTGAGCCCATAGGGAACACCGATCGAGATTAATGTCTCGCCGACCCTGAGCTTATCGGAATCGCCCCATTCGATCGCGGACAGATCCGTGGCGTCTATCTTTATTACGGCAATATCGGTCTTGGGATCGGTGCCTATCACCCTTCCGCTGAACTCTCTTTTGTCGTAAAGAGTGACGTTTATCTCATCTGCATCCCTGATAACGTGGTTATTGGTAATGATGTGCCCGTCCCCGGCGACTATCACGCCAGAGCCGAGACTTGTTATGTCTCTTTCCCGGGGCTCCTGGAAGCGCCCCATGGGCTCGTCGCCGAAAAACCTCCTTAAGAACGGGTCGTCTAAAAACCCTGGCATGCCCTGCTCCCGCACCTTCCGCGTGGTGGAAATGTTCACCACCGAGGGCTTTACGGCCTCGACTATCCCGACCATTGCATCGCTTGCCATCGACAGGGCATTCAGGGCCTCCTCCGACACCATGGCATGAGCGGCCTCCGCGGTGCCCGACAGCATAAGTCCGGCCAGTATCGCCGAAGAGATCAAAAACGTCCTTGCCTTTGCGGTCATCTCATCCTCCGAATTATTATCAATCCCTGTTCACCATATTCATGAATACTTTTTAAAGACCGGGGCTGTTTGAAAGCGCCCCTGCCTCTCCCGGCGCCCCCGGCCCACTATGTTATAATATCACGAATCACACTTCCTTGGTAGCGAGGTACAATGTCATGGGATTACTCGTTGTAGGTTCAGTTGCGTTTGATTCCGTCGAGACGCCCTTTGGAACGGTTGAAGACGTCCTCGGCGGCTCGGCCACGTATTTTTCGACTTCGGCAAGCTACTTCACCGACGTAAACCTGGTCGCAGTCGTGGGCGAGGACTTCCCGGAAAAACATATAAACTTCCTCAAGATGAGGCGCATAAACCTCGACGGCCTCGAAAGGACAGGCGGCAGGACGTTCAGGTGGCAGGGGAAATACGGCTACGACCTCAACGAGGCACAGACCCTGAAGACCGAACTCAACGTATTCGAGCATTTCAGCCCGAAACTGCCCGAGCACTACAGGGACGCCGAGGTCGTGTTCCTGGCCAACATAGACCCCGACCTGCAGCGCGACGTCCTCACCCAAACGAAAAACCCCAAAATAGTCGCGGCCGACACCATGAACTTCTGGATAGAGAGCAAGCGGGACTCCCTCATCGAGACCCTCAAGCACGTGGACATACTGCTCATAAACGACAGCGAGGCCAGACAGCTCACCGACGAGCCGAACCTTGTCAAGGCCGCAAGGAAGATAAATTCCTACGGGCCAAAGACACTGCTCATCAAGCAGGGCGAATACGGCGTGACCATGTTCAACTCGCACAGCATCTTTATAGCCCCGGCCTACCCGCTCGAGAACGTATTCGACCCCACCGGCGCCGGCGATACCTTCGCAGGGGGCTTCGTGGGCTACCTTGCCAACACGATGGACTTCTCCGACATCGCATTGCGCAGGGCCGCTATCATGGGAAGCGTGATGGCTTCGTTCAATGTCGAGGACTTCAGCCTCAATAAAATAAGGGATCTGGACTACAAAGAAATAGAATCGAGGTTCAGGGAGTTCAAGAAGCTCTCACACTTCGAGGATATTTAGAGACTGTCCTCCAGGGCCCGGAGCTTTGCTTCGAGGCTCTCCTTCTCTCTGAGAAGCGCCTCCTTCTCCCCTATGAGCGGGATTACTTCCTTCTCAAGCTCGCCCAGCTGTTTTGCAAGCTTTTTCTTCTTCATGGTATTAAGCTGCGCCCACTGCCGTTCCTG